>NZ_JBHVOS010000008.1:0-162153 GCF_042887685.1 Oerskovia sp. NPDC057915
CGGTGGATCGAGATGGACGCCACGGGGGGTGCGCGTGCTATCGCGGACAACGGGAGCTCGGTCCTGACGATGGGGATCAAGGCCGCCGACGAGGGTTCGATGGCAGGTGGCTGGAAGAACTACCGCAACGACGCGATGCTCTCCGTGGTCTTCGACCGTCCCCCGAGCGGGCCCGCGAACGTGCACCTCTCCGACCCCTACACCCCCGCGTGCGTGGTCGGTGGCGCGCGTCCCTACATCCGCACCACGACCCCGACCATGAGCTGGACGGTCGCGGACCCCGACGGAACAAGCGTGATCGGGAACCTCGACATCGTCGACTACGCCGCACCGGGCTTCGCCTGGGACGCCCCCGAGGACACCGCGATGGCCTCCGGAAGCACCCACAAGCGCATCGTGCCTGCCGGAAAGCTCATCGACGGCCACACCTACCAGTGGCGCGCCGGTGGCAAGGACAGCGTCACCGGACGCTACGGCCCCATGTCCGCGTGCGAGTTCACCATCGACATGACGAAACCACCAGCACCGACCGTGACAGCGGTCACCGGGCAACCCGCCGTCTACCTCGAGAACCAGATCGCCGGCGGGATCGGCCAGGCCGGCAAGTTCACGCTCGATCCGAGCGGCGCAGCCGACGTCGTCGCGTACAAGTACTCGTTCAACTCCGACTCCCTGGGCACGACGGTCGCCGTGAGCAGCGGGCACACGCACACGATTCTGCATACGCCGACAGTCGCGGGTGGTACGACGCTGTATGTCCAGACGGTGGATCGTGCGGGGAACATCAGTCCTGTACGGACGTACTTCTTCCGGGTGGCGTACCCCGAGTTGGTGGGTTCGTGGTTGTTGAACGAGGGGTCGGGTTCGGTCGCGAGCGACGCTCTGGTAGGCAGCCAACAGACTCGTCCGTTGAATCATCTGGGTGTGGTGGGGTCGGGTATGTGGGTCGATGGTCGGTTGGGTGGTGCGGACAAGGGGTTGTTGTTCGACTCGGTCGACGACGTGGCCTCGTCTGCGGCTCCGGTGACGTGGACCGATGGGACGTTCGCGGTGAACGCGATGGTGCGTGCTGATGTGGTGGATGGTTCGACGCGGGTGGCGGTCAGTCAGGACGGTCGGGTCGCGAGCGGGTTCGGGTTGGGGGTGGCGTCGGGGGCGTCGTGTCCTGCGGGGTTGTCCTCGTGCTGGGCGTTCTGGATGAACGGGGCTGACTCGACGACCCCGGGGGCGGTGGTCTCGGCCTCGACGGTGCCTGTGGTGGAGGGGCAGTGGGTGTCGTTGACGGGGGTGTATGACGCGGCGAGCGACTCTTTGAGGGTGGTGGTGTGTCGGCCGTCGGAGTTCGAACAGCCGGTTGCTGGGCCTGGGGTGTCGTTCGTTCCGTCGTGGTTCGCGCCGGGTGTGTTGCAGGTTGGTCGTGGGCAGGTGGCTGGTGCTGGGGCGCAGCAGTGGCGCGGGGTCGTGTCCACGGTGCGGGCGTACACGGTCGTGCCGACTCAGGACATGTCGTCCACGGACTGCTACACGTCTGCGTCATGACCGACAGATCCAGACCCTTCGCCACCCACTCTCTGAAAGGCAGCGCGATGACGTCTGCGGTGTCCTTGTCCTGGGCGTTCTCGAGCGCTCGCTTCCGTGCGAGCGTCGGCGCCGCAGTCGGTACGGCTCTCCTTGCCGGGCTGCTGGTCGTCGCGCCCTCCGCCTCTGCGCAGGACGACCTGCTCGAGCGTGAGGGATGGACGCAGGAAGAGCGCATCGCGCACGGCCTGTCCCTGTACCCCGAGATCGATCCGGAGAAGCCCCTCAGCGTGACCGAGGGGAAGTCTCGACCGGCCGCGACGGCACAGTCGATCGCGGCGAATGCCGCGGCAGGCACCACGTGGCCACAGGGCGGGGCCGTCGACCTGTCGCTCCCACCTGAGGGTGGGGAGGTGTCCGGTTCGGCTGGTGGGCTTCCGGTGAGCATCGCTCCCGCCGCAGAGGCCGGGGCGATCGTCGACAGCGAGGTGAGCGTCGAGGTCTTCGACCAGAAGGTCGCCGCAGCGACGGGGGTCGACGGCGTGGTGCTCGAGGTCGCGACCACTGCCGCGGAACCGACGAGCCCGGTGGAGCTGACGGTCGACTACTCGGGCTTCGCCGGAAAGTACGGCGGAGACTGGGCATCTCGCCTTCGCCTGGTCGGCCTGCCTGACTGTGCCCTTTCCACCCCGGACGAGCCGGAGTGCCAGGAGAGCGTGCCGCTGACGTCGACGAACGACGTCGAGTCTTCGACCGTGACCGCTCGGGTGGAGCCTGCTGCGTTCGGTGCCATGGCCCTGACGGCAGGCGCCGCAGGTGGCGCAGGCAACTGGTCGGCGACCCCGTTGTCCGCGTCGGCGAGCTGGCAGGCGGGTGGACCCAGCGGGAACTTCTCCTGGTCGTACCCGATGCGGGTGGTGCCCTCTCCCGGCGGCCTGGCTCCCGAGCTCGCGCTGTCCTACTCGTCCGGGGGACTGGACGGTCGCGTCGTCTCGACGAACAACCAGTCCACCTGGGTCGGCGACGGGTGGGACTTGTGGTCCGGCTACGTCGAGCGCAAGTACACCTCGTGCAGCGAGGACGCGCAGGGGAACGCGAACAACCTCTCGCGCAAGACCGGCGACCTGTGCTGGAAGTCGGACAACGCGACCCTCGTGTTCAACGGCATGTCCACGGAACTCGTCAAGGATGTCGCGACCGGTGCCTGGAAGCCGGAGTCGGACGACGGCTCGCGCGTCGAGCGACTGACCGGTGCGTGGAACGGCGACAACGACACCGAGTACTGGAAGGTCACGACCCCCGACGGAACCCAGTACTTCTTCGGCCGCGACAAGCGGTCCGCGTCGGATCCTCTCGCGCTCGGCTCTGCGTGGACCGTCCCTGTGTACGGCAACCACCCCGGTGAGCCCTGCTACCAGGCGACGTTCGAGGCGTCGTCGTGCACGCAGGGGTGGAAGTGGAACCTCGACTATGTCATCGACCCGTTCGGCAACTCCCTGACGTACACGTACGGCAAGGAGACCAACAGCTACGGACGCAACCTCAACACCGCGGTGTCGTCGTACGACCGCGGCGGCTACCTGAAGTCGGTCGAGTACGGGACGCGTGCGGGTGCGGAGGCAGGGGCCCAGGCGCCCATGCGCGTCGACTTCACGGTCGCCGAGCGCTGCCTGCCGTCGGGCACCGTCACCTGCACCGAGGCCCAGCTGACCGCGGCCAACGCGTCGAAGTGGCCGGACGTGCCCTTCGACCTCATCTGCTCGTCCACCACGACGTGCCCCACGCAGAGCTCGCCGTCATTCTTCACGCGCAAGCGCCTGACGTCGGTCACGACGAAGGTCCTGAACGGCGCGTCGTACCGCGAGGTCGACTCCTGGACCCTGGGGCACCAGCTTCCTGACCCGGGCGACGGGAGCGACCCGGTCCTGTGGTTG
The DNA here is from genome assembly GCF_042887685.1 of Oerskovia sp. NPDC057915. Lineage (NCBI taxonomy): Bacteria > Bacillati > Actinomycetota > Actinomycetes > Micrococcales > Cellulomonadaceae > Oerskovia > Oerskovia sp. NPDC057915. Next base: position 3,453 of record NZ_JBHVOS010000008.1, read on the forward strand.
TCGTCGATCGAGCACAAGGGGCTGGCCGGCGGCACGATCACGCTGCCCAAGGTCACGTTCATCGGCCAGCAGATGGCCAACCGGGTGGACACGCTCGGCGACCACGGACCGCCCATGAACCGCCTGCGAGTCATCGCGGTCAACAGCGAGTCGGGCGGGACGATCTCGGTCAACTACTCGCCGATCGACTGCACGAGCTCGAACCTTCCGGCCTCTCCCGAGACCAACACCCGCCGGTGCTTCCCGGTGTTCTGGACGCCCGAGGGACTCCCGGACCCGATCATGGAGTACTTCCACAAGTACCTCGTCACGTTGGTGGTCTCCGACGGCCGTGACTCGCAGTCGCTGGCGACCGAGACCCGCTACAGCTACGTGGGTACGCCCGCCTGGCACTACGACGACAGCGAGCTGACCCCGCCCAGGCAGCGGACCTGGGCGCAGTTCCGGGGCTACGGCACGGTCGACGTCATCACCGGCGCGTCCACCACGACCCAGCTCAAGACCCGCTACCGGTATTTCCGGGGCATGGACGGGGACCGCGCGGCTCCCGCAGGCGGGGTCCGCAGCGTCGCGGTCGACGGCATCACCGACCACGACCGGTTCAGCGGGATGACGCGCGAGGAGACCACGTACAACGGGGCCGAGGTCGTCTCGACGTCGCTCTCGACGCCGTGGCGCTCCCCGGCGACAGCGACCGGTGCCGACGGGACCAAGTCCTACTTCACCGGCGAGTCGGTCAGTGAGACGCGGACCACCGCGCCGAGCGTCCCGGGGGGCGTGCAGACCACCCGGACGGTCACGACGTACGACGACACCTACGGGTCGCCGGTCCAGGTCGAGGACCTGGGCGACGTCGCGACCGCTGCCGACGACAAGTGCACCCGCCTGGAGTACGCCCGCAACACGACGGCGAACATCCTGTCCACTGTCAAGCGGTCGGAGTCGGTCGCCGTGGCGTGCGGTGTCACGCCGTCCCGTCCGGGCGACGTGGTCAACGACGAGCGCATGCTGTACGACGGCGCCGCGTACGGTGTCGCACCGACCAAGGGGCGCGCGACCGCGACCCAGCAGGTCAAGTCCTTCTCGGGGGCGACGCCCGAGTACCTGACGACCATGACGAGCACGTTCGACGCCTTGGGCCGCGCCATCACGCAGACCGACGCGCTGGGACGGACGACCTCGATGGCGTACACCCCGGCGGGCGCCGGTCCGGTGACCAAGGTCGTGACGACAACTCCCGACCCTGATGGTGCCGGGGCCCTCACCCCGCTGGTCACGAGCATGGACCTCGACCCTGCGTGGGGCGTGCCGGTGAAGTCGGTCGACCCGAACGGCAAGGTCACGACGGCGACGTACGACGCGTTCGGGCGACTGACGAACGTGTGGATGCCGGACCGGCCGCAGGCCACGAAGTCCCCGAGCATCACGTACGAGTACCAGGTGCGGTCCGACGGGCCGAACTCGGTGACCACCAAGACTCTCACCTCGGCAGAGACGTACATGACGTCGGTCGCTCTTTACGACGGCCTGCTGCGTGCGCGTCAGACGCAGGCGCCATCGGTCGACAAGGACAGTCCCGGTCGCATCGTGACGGACCAGATCTACGACTCCCGCGGGTTGGTCATCCGGTCCACCAGCCCGTGGTTCACGGAGGGGATCCCTGGTCTGACCACGGTCGTCCCCACGACCCCGGTCCCGGGGCGCACGGTCATGGAGTACGACGGCGCGGGGCGCGCGACGGTGCAGAGCGTGCAGGTGGGCGAGCAGGAGAAGTGGCGCACGACCACGACCTACGGTGGCGACCGGGTCACGGTCATACCGCCTGCGGGTGGCACCCCTCAGACGACGATCAGCGACGCTCGCGGCAACCTCGTCGAGCTGCGTCAGTACACGACCGCCTCCGTCACCGGACCGTTCCAGTCGACGACCTACACCTACGACAAGGACGGTCAGCTCGCGACGACCAGGGACACCGCGGGCAACACGTGGTCCAACACGTACGACATCCTCGGTCGGGTCGTCTCCGCCTCGGACCCTGACAAGGGCACGACGAGCACGACGTACGACGACGCGGGCCAGGTGGTCACCACGACCGACGCGCGCGGCATCGTCCTGGCGAGCAAGTACGACCACCTGGGCCGTCCCACGGAGACACGTGAAGGCTCCCTGACGGGTGCGCTGCGCTCGTCGTGGTCCTACGACACCCTCGCCAAGGGGCAGCTCACCTCGACCACCCGCTACGACAAGGGCAACGCCTACGTCATGGCGGTCACGTCCTACGACGCGCTGAATCGCCCGTTGGGCCAGTCCCTGAAGCTGCCGGCGTCCGAGGGCGCCCTTGCGGGCACCTACACGAGCGCCCTGACCTACACGGCCGACGGCCAGGTGAAGACCGTCTCGCTGCCCGCGGTGGGAAATCTCCCGGCGGAGACGGTGGGAACCATCTTCGACGACCAGTCCCTGCCCAGCCGGGTGGTCTCGGGCAACGGTGGTGTCTATGCGGCGAGCACGAAGTACTCGCCGTACGGAGAGATCCTGGTCCAGGACCTGGGCGACGTGTACTCGACGATCCAGCACAACACCTACGAGCACGGCACCCGGAGGCCGATGACCGCCAAGGTCGAGCGCGAGGGGATCGCGAACCTGGACCTCGATGTGAGCTACGGCTACGACGCGGCCGGGAACATCACCTCGATCTCGAACAAGCCGATGGGCTCGACCAGCGACACCCAGTGCTTCACCTACGACGGCCTGCGACGCCTGACCGAGGCCTGGACCCCGGCGAGCAACGACTGCGCGACCCCTCGCACGGCTGCGGCTCTCGGCGGTGCAGCACCGTACTGGACGAGCTACACCTTCGACCCGGTCGGTAACCGGACGAGCACGACCCAGCACACCACTGCCGGCGACCGGACCTCCGCGTACACCTACCCCGCGGCAGGTGCTGCGCGACCGCACGCCGTCACGCAGGTGACGACGACGGGGACGGCAACCGCGACGAACACCTACGGCTACGACCAGACGGGGAACACCACCACGCGGGCGGTCGCCGGACAGCCGGTGCAGGCGCTCGCGTGGGACGCCGAGGGCAAGCTCGACACCGTCACTGAGGCCGGCGTCGTCACGGACGACTACCTCTACACGCCCGAGGGCGACCGACTCCTGCGACGCCAGGACGGGGCGACCACCATCTACCTGCCAGGCGGGCAGGAGCTCACTCTGACCCAGGGCGGAGACCTCAAGGCGACCCGCTACTACTCCCTGGCAGGGCAGACGGTCGCCGTGCGCACCGGGGTGGGTGCCGCAGGCGTCGACACTCTTGTCGCGGACCACCACGGGACCGCCGAGATGACGGTCAACAATGCGACCCAGCAGGTCACGCGTCGCTACCACGACCCGTATGGGAACGCTCGCGGCACCTCGCCGACGAGCTGGGTCGACGACAAGGGCTTCCTCGGGAAGCCGGTCGACTCGACCGGTCTGACCAGCGTCGGGGCCAGATACTACGACTCGCAGCTCGGCAGGTTCATCTCGGTCGACCCGATCATGGACCTCACCGACCCCCAGCAGTGGTCGGCGTACGCCTACGCCGACAACAACCCTGTGACGTACTCGGACCCCACAGGACTGCTGTCCTGGAAGGGGGCGTGGAACAAGGTCAAGAAGGCCGGCGGCGCCGTTAATGGTTTCGTCAAGAAGTACCAGGGCGAGATCGTCGGCGCTGTCGTGGGCGTCGTCGTCACCTCCGGTTGCCTGGCCGTCACGGCCGGCGCCGGAAGCCTGGGCTGCATGGCCCTCGGCGGCGCAGCGGGTGGAGCTGCCACCAACCTCTGGAAGAGCAAGGTCCAGAAGACCCAGAAGTTCTCCCTGATGGGGTTGGCTCGCGACACGGTGATGGGCGGAGCCCTGGGCTTCCTCGGTGGAGCCGGTGGAAAGCTGCTCGCGCCAGCGCTGGGCAAGGCTTCGACCAGCATCCGCGCCGCGGTCTCCCGGACGACCACAGCGAAGAAACCGGTGTCGACGTCGGCCGCCACAACGAATGCGACAAAGTCTCCACCAAAGCCAGCTGCTGCGGGTGCGTCCGCACCAAAGCCGTCTCCCGTTAGTGTTGCGGGTGCGGATGAGCTCCATTCGATCGCCACGGCGCCCATGAAGGGACAGTTGACTTCCGCTGGTCGAGCTCTCCAAAAGCATGGCGATACCAGCGTAGATAACATCGCCAAACGAGGCGCAGAACATGTTTCGCGATACGACTTCGGAAAGCTAACCAACTTGCAGAAGTCCGAGGTTGCCGACGAGATGATTCAGGAGATTCTTACAAACCCAAATGCGACGGATGTCGTATCGGCCGCATCGGCGCACTACGGTGCTGTCACTAGAGATATCATGATCCCTGGGGGTTGGGGCGCCCGATGGAGTATGCGCGGAGGTCAAGTTGCCTTCGAGGGCTTCTTGTAGTCGAGAGATTTCTGAAGGGTGGAAAAAGTGCACTACAAGGCCGAGGACTTTGAGATAGATGGTGCGCTGCGTGACATTTGCATCTTCGATACAAGTGTTCGGGACTGGGAACTGCTGATCGCCGCACTTTCGCGCTCTGGTTGGGAGATGCGTTTTCGTCTCACTCTGCCAGAGGGGGAAGCGGAGGTGTTGGAAGACGTATCTGAGCTATTTGATCGGCTTGCCGTCGACGGCGAGATTTCGGCTGCCATGTCGGTTCGCGTGGGCGAAGTAGTATTCTCCAGCTACTTCTTTGACCCAGAACGGGTTGAGTTTACTTTCAATCCGCGTGACGTCAGGGGCGAAGTTTCCTTTGGCTCGCTTGAGAAATTCATGACTTGGCTCGGGGGTGTCACGGGGAAGCGTGTGGTAATGACAATGGAGAGTGTTGACCAGCGATTGTTGCCGCCTCTTTTGGAGTACTTGCCAACGCAATAGACAGGTTTGCCTCTGTGTCTGAACGGCCGGTGCGGTCAACGCCGGGTTCCGATTCTTCGGTCGCGCACCTCGTGGTCGAGCTCGCTCGGCAAGGGTTCGTGAAGAGGGTTCTAGACGGGGAGTTGATTCGCTGACCGCTAGACTCGGCGCTCACCGTTCAAGCGAGCCGGTGTTGAGTCGAATCATGAAGCGCCCAGCATTACGTTCTCCTGTCCCAGGAGCCGCCCGTCCGCCAGGTGCACCCGCGCGTCGACCGTGCTGAGCGTCGCCTCGTCGTGGGTCACGACGATGGTCGCGGCTCCGGTCTCGCGGGTCAGCCGCGTGACGAGCTCGATGATCTGGAGGCCGCGTGCGTGGTCGAGCGCGGAGGTGGGCTCGTCGACGAGCAGGACCTCGGGGTGGTTCATGAGGGCGCGGGCGATCGCGACGCGCTGGCGCTGACCGCCGGAGAGCTGACCGGGTCGCTTGGCGGCCTGGTCTCGCAGCCCGACGGCGTCGAGCAGCTCGAGCGCCCGGTCGCGGTGCGCCGAGGGCCGCTCGCCGCGCAGGTGGCTCATGAGCTCGAGGTTCTCGAGCGCCGTGAGCGACGCGATGAGCTGCGGCTGCTGGAAGACGATCCCGATCCGGTCGCGCCGCAGCCGCGCCGCGTCCGACGAGACGGCGGACGCGGCGCGCCGCGATCGCTGTGGTGAGCCCTGCGACGCACCAGCCGGTGCACCAGCGGTCGCCCCGCCGACGGGCGCGTTCACGACGTCGCCCCCGATGCGCACTTCGCCCGCGGTCGGTGTCGTGAGGGTCGCCGCGACCGCGAGGAGCGAGGACTTGCCCGAGCCCGACGGGCCGAGCACCGCGGTCGTGGTCCCGGCGGGGACGGTCAGGGAGACGTCGTCGACCGCGGTGACGGTCGACTCGCCGTCGGGGTAGACGAGGGTGACATGGTCGAGAGTGAGGTCCATGGTGTGCCTTTCAGGAGCAGTCTTCAGGTGCAAGGAGCGTCAAGGAGGAAGGAGAGCGCCAACGCCGCCGCAGTAGCAGGGAGCAGGCGGTCGCCTCAGCGGGCCGCGAGCGCCGCGTGCGGGTCGATGCGGGTGATCCGCAGGATCGCCGCGACGGCGCCGACCGCCCCGAGGACGACGAGCACGAGCGCGGGCAGGAGCGTCGTGGCGGGGGAGACGACGACGGGCATGACCTGGGCCGCGAGCGCACCGGCCCCGGCTGCGATCGCGGTGCCGATGCCGACCCCGAGCACGAGCAGGACGAGCGCCTGGCCGATCGCGTCGCGCAGCAGGTAGGAGGTCGAGGCGCCGAGGGCCTTGAGCACCGCGACGTCGCCGGCCCGGTTGATGGTCCAGACCGTGAAGAACGCGCCGACGACGAGGGCCGAGATCGCGAGCAGGAAGCCCTGCATCATCGTGAGGGACATGTTCTCGGCCGAGAACGACGACACGGCGGCGCGGGCGCCCATCGGGGTCAGGGTCGCGGTGCCCGTCTGGGACTCGGCGGCAGCCAGGGCGGCGGCATCCGGGTTCCCGGTGAGCGCGACGACCGTCGCGACCTCGTCACCGGACGCTCCGCCGCCGCGCGCCCCGACGGTCTGCCAGTCGCTCAGGTCCATCCAGACGACGGGCGTGTGGGAGAAGTCGGCCTGGGTGTCGAGCACGCCCGCGACGGTCAGGGTCAGCGAGCCCAGCGCGACCTCGTCGCCCTCCTGTGCTCCCAGGTCGTCGGCTGCGCCGCTCGACAGCAGCACGGTCCCGGGGGCGGCCTCGGCGCCGTCGGGCACGAGGCCTGAGCCGGGCCGCGAGCCGAACGCGGTGACGGCCGCGGTGGTCCCGGCCTCGCCGTCGGCGCCTGCGGTGACCGATGCGCGCGTCGTCGCGATCCCGAGAGGCTGGGCCGAGGAGACACCGTCCACGGCGGCGAACGCCTCCCACTGCGTGGCGTCGACCTGGGACTCGGTGAAGGAGGGCTTGGCGTCACCGGTCACGGTGAACGCGAGGCGCTCGACCGGGAGGTCGGTGATGCCCGACGTGCTCGCGCGGGCGAGCCCCGCGGTCAGCGAGGCGAGGAAGCCCACGAGGAACGTGATGAGGACGATGACGGTGGACATGAGGACGAAGCGTCCCCGGGCGAAGCGCAGGTCGCGCAGCGCGACGAACATCAAGAGCCTCCGGTGGTCGGTGTGGAATCGATCTGCGTCCAGCCTCCCGCCGCGGGGCCTCGCGCGGATCGGGCCCGTGGACGGTCTCCGGTGGCCGCAGGGTGGGTCCGAGGATCAATCTTTCGATGGATCGCGCGCGGCACGTCGCGACCGCCGCGTGGCTAGGGTGGCGATGTGAAGCCTCGCGCCGTGATCTCCGCCGCCCTCGGGCTCCAGATCGCGCTCGACGTGCTCCTGGTGGCCCTCGTCGGGCTCGCGGTCGGCTCCCGCTGGGCCGAGGCCCTGAGCGCCGGTGGCCTGGACGCCGGGGCGTGGGGCGCGCTCGCGTGCGGCCTGGGACTCCTGCTCGTCTACGGCGTGGGGCGCTCGCGGATCAACGTGCGCGACACCGCGGTCGACGCCCCGCGCGGCGCCTGGTGGCCCACGGGCGCCTGGGTCGCGGCGCTGATCGTGGGCTGGGCGCTCCTGCTGCTCCTGACCCCGGTCGCGCTGTGGATCGCGTTCCCGCTCATGTTCCTGGAGATGCACGTGCTCGGCCCGCGCCGCGGGATCGTGGCCGTGGCGGCGACGACCGCGTGTGCGATCGGCGGCGCCATCCTGGGCGGCCAGCAGCTCGTGGGCTCGATCCTCGGCCCGACGTTCGGCGGCCTCGTCGCGATCGCCGTCGTCCTCGGCTTCGAGACGATCGTGCGCGAGTCGCAGGGCCGCCAGGAGCTCATCGACGACCTGGTCCGCACCCGCGCGGACCTCGCGGCCTCCGAGCGCGAGGCCGCGGTCGCGACCGAGCGCGAGCGCCTCGCGCGCGAGATCCACGACACGCTCGCGCAGGGCTTCTCGTCGATCGAGCTGCTGCTGCGCGCCGCGGACACCGCGCTCGCGGAGGTCGAGGCGCCGGGAGCGTTCGCCGAGGGAGCCCCCGGCCCGACGGCGGCACGCACCGCACGCGGCTACGTCACCCGGTCGCGGGTCGCCGCGCAGCAGAACCTCGCCGAGGCCCGACGCTTCGTGCGGGACCTCGCCCCCGCGGACCTCGAGTCGGCGACCCTCGTCGGGGCGCTCGAACGCGTCGCCGAGCGCACGGCGCTGGCCTCGGGCGACGACCTGCGCGTGAGAGTCGAGGTATCAGGTCGCCCGCGCGCGCTGCCCGTGCCCGTCGAGACCGCGCTGCTGCGGATCGCGCAGTCCGCGCTCGCCAACGTCGTCCAGCACGCGGCAGCCTCGCGGGCCGCGGTCACGCTCAGCTTCCTCGGCGACGCCGTCGCGCTCGACGTGGTCGACGACGGTCGCGGGTTCGACCCGCTCGCGCCCCCCGTGCCGCACCCGGGCGCCGACGGGGGCTCCGCCGTCTGGCAGGAGGGCCGTGACGACGGCGCGCCACGAGCGTCGGCGCCCCCGCCCCGCTCGGGGTTCGGCCTGACCGCGATGCGCTCACGTGTCGCCGAGCTCGGCGGCACGTTCTCGCTCGAGACCGAGCCGGGCGCCGGGACGGCGCTCGCAGTCCACCTTCCGCTCGACCCCCAGGAGCCTCAGTGACGATCGAGCGGGAGCCCACGACGACCGACCGCCTCCAGGAGGCACGGTGACCATCCGCGTCGTGCTGACCGACGACCACCCCGTGGTCCGCGCGGGCCTGCGCGCCGTCGTCGACGCCGAGGGGGACATGGAGGTCGTCGACGAGCTCGCGACGGCCGAGGAGCTCGTGCGCCGCGTCGGGGCCGGGCTCGAGGCCGACGTCGTGCTGCTCGACCTGCGCTTCGGCGAGGGACGCATGGGCGGCGCGCAGGCCGCCCGCGAGGTCGCGCGCCTGGGTGGCCCGCCCGTCCTGATCCTCACGACCTACGACTCCGACCAGGAGATCCTCGCCGCGATCGAGGCCGGCGCCATCGGCTACCTGCTCAAGGACGCGCCGACCGACGAGCTGACCGCCGCGATCCGCGCCGCGGCCGACGGGCAGGTCGCGCTCGGGCCGAGCGTGCAGCGACGCCTGCTCGGGCGCATGCGGGCACCGGGGGTCTCGCTGTCGCTGCGCGAGCTCGAGGTGCTCGGGCTCGTGGCGCAGGGGTGCTCGAACGACGAGGTCGCGCGCCGGCTGTTCCTGTCGAAGGCGACCGTGAAGTCCCACCTGGTCCACGTGTACGAGAAGCTCGGGGTCGACTCGCGCACGGCCGCGGTGGCCGAGGCGCGCAGGCGGGGGCTGCTGGGGGAGTGAGCCCGACGGGCCCCGAGGGCCTCCCGGTACGCTCGTCCAGGTACCGGGCTCGCCGTCCCGCGAGGTCAGGGCCGCGCCCCGGGCAACCCTGCTAGACTATGGGCGCCGTCAGAACGGCCGCGGAGGCTGGCAAGCCTGCCGAAGAGCCCAGGGATCAAGCCCTGGCGCGCCGCGCAACGAACACCACAAGGAGAGCCGTGCCCCTCGACACTGCCACCAAGCAGCGCATCATGACCGAGTACGCCACGAGCGAGGGCGACACCGGTTCGCCCGAGGTCCAGATCGCGATGCTGACGCAGCGCATCAAGGACCTGACCGAGCACCTCAAGGAGCACAAGCACGACCACCACAGCCGTCGTGGCCTGCTGCTCCTCGTCGGCCAGCGTCGCCGTCTCCTCGGCTACCTGCAGAAGGTCGACATCAACCGCTACCGCAGCCTCATCGAGCGCCTCGGCCTGCGTCGCTGACACCCCCTGACTCAGCCCGGCCCCGGACGGGGCCGGGCTGGTCCGGTGTGAAGCACCCGTAAGAAAACCCACGCCGCCAGCCTTTCGTTCGGTCCTCGGTAGTGGCTCCCGGAACCCGCCGCGTGCGGGAAGACCGTGGGCCTCGATCGAAGACCGCCGAGCGTCGAGTGGATGCACCCTCGACAGGCACCGAAGGCGGCACTTCGAGAGTGAGGAGGGCACCCGTGGAGGGTCCCGAGATCGAATTCACCGAGGCAACGATCGACAACGGTCGCTTCGGAACCCGCACCGTCCGGTTCGAGACCGGACGCCTCGCGCGCCAGGCCGGTGGCTCCGCCGCCGCCTACCTGGACGGCGAGACCATGCTGCTGTCGACCACGACGGCCGGCAAGCACCCCAAGGACCAGTTCGACTTCTTCCCCCTGACGGTGGACGTCGAGGAGCGGCAGTACGCCGCCGGCAAGATCCCCGGTTCGTTCTTCCGTCGTGAGGGTCGTCCCTCGACCGAGGCGATCCTGGCCTGCCGCCTGATCGACCGCCCGCTGCGCCCCCTGTTCGTCAAGGGCCTGCGCAACGAGGTCCAGGTCGTCATCACCGTGCTCGCGATCCACCCGGACGACGCGTACGACACCCTGGCCATCAACGCCGCGTCGATCTCGACGCAGCTCTCCGGCCTGCCGTTCTCCGGCCCGATCGGCGCCGTCCGCGTCGCCCTGATCGACGGCCAGTGGGTCGCGTTCCCCAAGTACTCCGACAAGGAGCGCGCCGTCTTCGACATGGTCGTGGCGGGGCGTGTCGTGGGTGACGACGTCGCGATCACCATGGTCGAGGCCGAGGCCACCGAGGGTTCCTGGAACCTCATCAAGAACGAGGGCGTCGGCGCCCCGACCGAAGAGGTCGTCGCCGAGGGCCTCGAGGCCGCCAAGCCCTTCATCCGCACGCTCGTCGAGGCGCAGCAGGAGCTCGCGGCCAAGGCCGCCAAGCCCGTGCAGGACTTCCCGACGTTCCCGGACTACCAGGACGACACCTACGCCGCGGTCGAGGCCGCCGCGTCGGCCCGCCTGGGCGAGGCCCTGAGCATCGCCGACAAGCAGGACCGCGAGAACCGTCTCGACGAGATCAAGGCCGAGATCCAGGCCGAGCTCGCCGGTGACTTCGCGGGCCGCGAGAAGGAGATCTCCGCCGCGTACCGCTCGGTGCAGAAGAAGCTCATCCGCGCGCGCATCCTCACGGACGGCTTCCGCATCGACGGCCGTGGGCTCGCGGACATCCGCACCCTGTCGGCCGAGGTCGAGGTCCTGCCCCGCGTGCACGGCTCGGCGATCTTCGAGCGCGGCGAGACCCAGATCCTGGGTGTCACCACGCTCAACATGCTCCGCATGGAGCAGCAGCTCGACACGCTCTCCCCGGAGACGCGCAAGCGCTACATGCACAACTACAACTTCCCGCCCTACTCGACCGGCGAGACCGGCCGCGTGGGCAGCCCGAAGCGTCGCGAGATCGGGCACGGCGCCCTCGCCGAGCGCGCGATCGTGCCGGTGCTGCCGAGCCGCGAGGAGTTCCCCTACGCGATCCGTCAGGTCTCCGAGGCCCTCGGGTCCAACGGCTCGACCTCGATGGGCTCCGTGTGCGCCTCGACGCTCTCGCTCCTCAACGCCGGTGTGCCGCTGCGCGCAGCGGTCGCGGGCATCGCGATGGGCCTCGTCTCCGACACGGTGAACGGTGAGACCCGCTACGCGGCGCTCACCGACATCCTCGGCGCCGAGGACGCGTTCGGCGACATGGACTTCAAGGTCGCCGGTACGCGTGAGTTCATCACGGCCATCCAGCTCGACACCAAGCTCGACGGCATCCCCGCCTCGGTCCTGGCCGGCGCGCTGACCCAGGCCCGCGACGCGCGCCTGACCATCCTGGACGTCCTCAACGAGGCCATCGACGTGCCGGACGAGATGAGCCCCAACGCTCCTCGCGTCATCGCGGTCAAGGTCCCCGTGGACAAGATCGGCGAGGTCATCGGCCCCAAGGGCAAGATGATCAACCAGATCCAGGAGGAGACGGGCGCGGACATCTCCATCGAGGACGACGGCACCGTGTACATCGGTGCCACCGACGGCCCCTCCGCAGAGGCCGCCCGCGCGGCGATCAACGCGATCGCCAACCCGCACGTCCCCGAGATCGGCGAGCGCTTCGTCGGCACGGTCGTCAAGACCACGTCGTTCGGCGCCTTCGTCTCGCTGTCCCCGGGCAAGGACGGTCTGCTGCACATCAGCCAGATCCGCAAGCTCGTCGGTGGCAAGCGCGTCGAGAACGTCGAGGACGTGCTGTCGATCGGCCAGAAGGTCCAGGTCGAGATCGGCGAGATCGACCCGCGCGGCAAGCTGTCGCTGCACGCGGTCGTCGAGGGCTCGGACGACGCTGCGGCCGACGCCGAGGCACCTGCCGGGGACGACGCCTGACGTGCCCTGGAACCTTCCGCTCGTCCCCTCGGGTTCGCCCGAGGGTGAGCTGACCGCCGGGCAGGACGGGGCGACGATTCGTCGCTCGGTCCTGCCCGGCGGGGTTCGGGTCCTCACCGAGTCGATGCCGGGCCTGCGCTCGGCGACCGTCGGCGCATGGGTCGGTGTCGGCTCGCGCGACGAGACCGACGGACACTTCGGCTCGACGCACTTCCTGGAGCACCTGCTCTTCAAGGGAACTGCCCGCCGGTCCGCGATGGACATCGCCGAGGCGTTCGACGCCGTCGGTGGTGAGGCCAACGCCGCGACCGGCAAGGAGCACACCTGCTACTACGCGCGTGTGCTCGACTCCGACCTGCCCATGGCGGTCGACGTCATCACGGACATGGTCACCTCGGCGCGCCTCGACGAGGACGAGCTCGAGACCGAGCGCGGCGTGATCCTCGAAGAGCTCGCGATGAACGACGACGACCCGTCGGACGTCGTGCACGAGGAGTTCGCGCAGGCAGTCCTGGCCGGGCACCCCCTGGGGCGCCCGATCGGCGGCACCCCCGACACCATCAACGCCGTGCCGCGCAGCGCCGTCTGGGAGCACTACCAGTGGCACTACCGCCCGGAGACGCTCGTCGTCGCCGCGGCCGGCGGCGTCGACCACGACACGCTGTGCGAGCAGGTCGCGACCGCGCTCACGACCGGTGGCTGGGACCTCGACCCTGCGGGCACGCCGCGCGCTCGCCGCGACAACGCGGACGTGCAGGGCGTCGGCATCGAGGGCGTCGAGCTCACGATCCGCCGCACCGTCGAGCAGGCCAACGTCGTCATCGGCGGCACGGGCCTGTCCGCGACGGACGACCGCCGCTTCGTGCTCTCGGTGCTCAGCGCCGTCCTCGGTGGCGGCATGAGCTCGCGGCTCTTCCAGGAGATCCGCGAGAAGCGGGGCCTGGCGTACTCGACGTACTCGTTCGCGTCCGGCCACGGCGGCATCGGCACGTTCGGCCTGTACGCGGGCTGCACGCCCTCGAAGGTCGACCAGGTGACCGAGCTCATGACGCGCGAGCTCGAGAAGCTCGCCGAGTCGGGCATCACGCAGGCCGAGCTGGACCGCAGCATCGGCCAGCTCTCCGGCGGGCTGGTGCTGGGCCTGGAGGACTCGGGCTCGCGCATGAGCCGCCTGGGCAAGTCGGAGCTCGTGTTCGGCGAGCTGCTGAGCGTCGCCGAGTCGCTCGAACGGATCCGTTCGGTGACGTCCGACGACGTGCGCAAGCTCGCGGAGGAGCTCGCCTCCCGCCCGCGCTCGACCGTGCGCGTCGGTCCTTTCGGGGACTGAGTCTCGACACGTGAACGAGGAGGGCCGGTGCGCATCGTGCGCACCGGCCCTCCTCTCGTTGCGGCTAGGGTTGTCCGGTGACCTCGAACGACGTGAACCCCGCCCAGAGCGCCCCCCAGCCCGCCCACGAGCCCGCCGCCCCGACGCCGATCAAGGTCGCCGTCCTCGGCGCCGCCGGGCGCATGGGCGCCACGGTGTGCGCGGCGGTCGAGGCCGCCGCTGACATGGAGCTCGTCGCGCGCATCGACGCGGGGGACGACCTGGCGCAGGTCGCCGCCGCGGGCGCCCAGGTCGCGGTCGACTTCACCGTCCCGGCGGTCACCGAGGACAACGTGCACGCGCTCATCGACCTCGGCGTGCACGCGGTCGTGGGCACCACGGGCTGGACGGATGTGAGCCGCGGGCGCCTCGTCGCGCACCTGGGGCGCAGGGCGGCCGAGGGCACGAGCGTCGGCGTGCTGATCGCCCCGAACTTCGGCCTGTCGGCCGTGCTCGCCATGACGTTCGCGGCCAAGGCCGCGCGCTACTTCGAATCGGCCGAGGTCATCGAGCTGCACCACCCGAACAAGGTCGACGCCCCGAGCGGCACCGCGACGCACACGGCCGGCGCGATCGCCAGGGCCCGCGAGGAGGCGGGGCTGGGCGCGAGCCCCGACGCGACCGAGTCCGGCTGGGAGGCGCGCGGCGCCGACGTGGACGGGGTCCGGGTGCACGCGGTGCGCCTGCGGGGCCTGGTCGCGCACGAGGAGATCCTCTTCGGCAACGAGGGCGAGCAGCTCATCATCCGCCAGGACTCGTTCGACCGGGTCTCCTTCATGCCCGGCGTGCTGCTCGGCATCCGCGAGGTCGTCTCGCGTCCGGGTCTGACGGTCGGGCTCGAGAACGTCATGGACCTCTCGTGAGGAACCGCAAGGGCCTGATCGGGGCCGTGGTCGTCACGGCCCTGCTCGCGATCTACGTGTGGGCGATCCTGGGTCGCGCCCAGGCGCTCGTGGGGACGGGCGAGCCCGTGGGGATCGCGATCGGGATCGGCGTGCTGCTCATCCCGCTCCTCGTGATCGGGCTCATCGCGTGGGAGTTCTGGCTCGCGGTCACGGTCCAGAAGATGGCCGACGAGCTCGCCGCCGCGGGCGAGCTGCCGGTCGACGACCTGCCGCGCTCGCCGGGCGGACGCATCGACCGGGCCGCGGCCGACGCGGCGTTCGAGGAGCACCGGGCCCACGCGGAGGAGCACCCCGACGACTGGCGGTCCTGGTACCACGTGGCGTTCGCGTACGACGCGTCGGGGGACCGCAAGCGGGCCCGGGCCATGCTGCGCAAGGCCGCGGGGATGTACCGGGCCGAGCGCAGGGCGTCCCGCTAGGACGCTCCGCGAGCGCCTCAGATCGAGGCGCTCCACCGGTGCTCGACGACGTCGCGCACCCCGGTCGCCAAGGTCCGGGTCCGCTGGTCCGGGCCCAGGCCCGCGCCGCCCAGGAACTGCTCGCGCGCGGTGTCGCCGTCCAGGATCCACGCCACGACCTCCTCGGACCCGTCCTGGCGCAGCCGGTCGACGGCCGCGGCCAGCAGCCGCGAGCCGTGCCCTCCGCGCTGGTGGGCGGGCAGGACCTCGAGCGCGACGAGCTGGCCGGGGGCCACGGCGGCGAAGCCCACGACACGGTCCGCGGCGAGGGCCACGAGCACCGCGAAGCCGGGCCCCGGCGGTGACGACACCGCCCCGGCCCACTGCTCCTGCATCCGCGGGACGTCGAGTGCGTCGAGCACCGCCGCACCGAGCACGTCGGCGTGCGCGGTGCGCCAGGACTCGATCTGGATCGCGGTCATCGCGACCTCGTCGCCGGGGACTGCCGGACGGACGGAGACGTCCGCCGACTCGCTGAAGAGGGCCATCCGCCAGACCCTACCCGAGGCCGCGACCGCTGCGGCCCGTCACGCGAGGCCGAGCGCGCGCAGCCCCGCGGCGGTCGCGGCCGCCAGGATCACGACGACGAGGAACGGCGCCCGCAGGGCGAGCGCGACCGCGGCGACGCCGAGCGCCGGGAGCCGGGCGTCGAGAGTGATCCCCTGACCGTCGCCGACGGTCTGGACCGCGACGAGGGCGGCGAGCAGCGAGGCCGTGACGAGGGCCGCGGTGCGCGCGACGCGGTCGGACGCCAGCCAGTGCTCGGGGATCAGGTGCCCCGCGAGCTTGAGCCCGAGGCACACGAGCGAGGCCGCGATCACGGTGGCCCACAGGGCGGCGTCGGACATCAGGGCTCCTCGGTGCGGTCGGTCGTGGCTGTCGGGGCAGAGGGGTCGACCGGGGCAGAAGGGTCGACCGGGTCGGTGGGCCGGTCGGCCGGGCCGGCCGGGTCGGTCGGGCGCGCCGTGGCGGGCGGCGCCTCGGGCGAGGGGGCGGGTGAAGGGGGCGCGGCGCCGTCGGGCACGTACTCCGTGACGGTGACCGGCTGCCGCGGCTGCCGGACGACCTGCCCCACCACGATGGCCACGGCCGCCGCCGCGAGCACGGGGACCCCGGGCGGCACGAACGGGAGCAGCGCGACCGCCACCACGACGGCGAGCGCCGCGGTGAGCTGCATGACCCGGCTCGCGAGGCGGGGCCACAGGAGCGCGAGGAACGCGGCGCCCGCCGCGGCGTCGAGGCCCCACGCCTTGGGATCGCCCATGGCGTCCCCGGCGAGCGCGCCGACGAGCGTCAGCAGGTTCCAGACGACGAAGATCCCGACCCCGGTCCACCAGAACCCGGCCCGGAAGGCCGCCCTGCTGCGCTGCGCGGTCGCGACGGCCGTCGACTCGTCGATCGTGACGTGGGCCGCCAGCACGCGCCGCCAGCCGTGCAGCGCGAGCAGCGGCGAGAGCTGGGCGCCGTACAGGGTGTTGCGCAGGCCGAGCAGGCCCGCGGTCGTGACCGCGGCGGCGGACGTCCCGCCCGAGGCGACGACGCCGAGGAGCGCGAACTGCGACCCGCCCGAGAACATGAGCAGGCTCAGGACCATGGTCTGCGGCAGGCTCAGCCCCGCGACCACGGACAGCGCCCCGAACGAGATGCCGTAGAGGCCCGTCGCGATCGAGACGGACACGGCCTGCCGGACGGCGGCGCGCACCTCGGTGCGCTCGTCGGGGCCGGCCGCGGACTCGGCGGGCAGGGGCGAGTCGGCCCCGGAGGAGGTCTTCACGGTGGGGTCAGAGCGCGACGTACACGGTCTCGAGGTACTCCTCGAGCCCAGCCTCGCCACCCTCGCGTCCGAGCCCGGACTGCTTCATGCCGCCGAAGGGCGCGCTCGCGTCCGAGACCAGGCCGCGGTTGATCCCGATCATCCCGGCGTCGACCTCCTCGCCCACGCGCACCGCGCGTGCGAGGTCCCGGGTGTAGGCGTAGGCCGCGAGCCCGTACTCGGTGTCGTTGGCCAGGGCGATGCCCTCGTCGTCGTCGGCGAACGCGACGATCGGGGCGACCGGCCCGAAGATCTCCTCGGTCACCGCGCGCGAGCCGGCGTCCACCCCGGTCAGGACCGTGGGGGAGTAGAAGTGCCCCGGCGAGCGCGGACGGTCGCCCCCCGTGAGGACCTGCGCGCCCTCGTCGGACGCGACCGCGACGAGCTCGTCGACCTTGTCGACGGCCTTGGCCTCGATGAGCGGCCCGACCTGCACGCCCTCCTCGCTGCCCGGCCCGACGCGCAGCTCCCCGAACGCCCGGGCGAGGCGCTGGCCGAAGTCGCGCGCGACGGCGTCGTGCACCAGGAAGCGGTTGGCCGCGACGCAGCTCTGCCCCGTGTTGCGAAGCTTGGCGACCAGGGCACCCTCGACCGCGGCGTCGAGGTCGGCGTCCGCGAAGACGAGGAACGGCGCGTTGCCGCCGAGCTCCATCGAGGTCCGCAGGACCTGGTCCGCGGCGCCCTTGAGGAGCGTGCGACCCACGCCCGTGGACCCGGTGAAGGAGAGCTTGCGCAGGCGCGGGTCCGCGAGGAGGGGCGTGGTCACCTCCGACGCCGACGACGTCGGCACGACGTTGACCACGCCCGTCGGCAGGCCGCGGTCCTCCAGGTGACCACGGATGATCTCGGCGACCAGCGACGTCGTGAGCGGGGTCAGGTGCGCGGGCTTGATCACGACCGTGCAGCCCGCGGCCAGCGCCGGGCCGATCTTGCGCGTGGCCATCGCGATCGGGAAGTTCCACGGCGTGATGAGCAGCGCCGGACCCACGGGGCGACGCGAGACGAGCTGACGGTTCGCCCCGCCCGGCGCCGTGCGGACCAGGCCGTCGGTGCGCACGGCCTGCTCGGCGTACCAGCGCAGGAACTCGGCGCCGTACACGACCTCGGCACGCGCCTCGGCGAGCGGCTTGCCGCACTCGGCCGTGATGAGCGCGGCGATGTCGTCCGCGCGGGCCGTCAGCGTCGCGAAGACCGCGCGCAGCAGCTCGGAGCGCTCGCGCGGGGCGACGGCACGCCAGGCCGGGGCTGCGGCGTGCGCGGCCTCGAGCGCGCGCAGGCCGTCCGCGGGGCTCGCGTCCGAGACGTCGAACAGGACCTCCTCGGTCGCCGGATCGGCGACCTCGAACGTCCGGCCCCCCTCGGCCGGACCCCACTGGCCACCGATCAGCAACCCGGTCGGCAGGTGCGAGACCAGGGCGGGGGACAGGGCGTTCGTGACGGGCGACATGGTTCGAGTATCACGCGCGGCGCGCGGGTTCGCATCGACGGGTCCTCGTCGGCCGGCGACCCGCCGAGGTGACCTGCGCCTCGAACACCGCAGAACCTCGCGCCCGGACCGCTGGTACCCGTGGACCGACACGCCGTTTCGGTCGCGCGCGCGGTAGTTTGTGCACATGGCACTTCCCCCCACGCAGGCCCGACCCTTCGGCGCCGTCCTGACCGCGATGGTCACCCCGATGACCCTCGCCGGAGAGATCGACCTCGACGCAGCGGTCAAGGTCGCCAAGCACCTCGTGGACAACGGGAACGACGGGATCGTACTGAGCGGGACCACGGGCGAGTCGCCCACGACGCACGCACCCGAGAAGGCCGAGCTCATCCGCGCGGTCGTCGACGCCGTCGGAGACCGCGCGCACGTGCTGGCCGGCGCCGGCTCGAACGACACCCAGCACGCCGTCCGCATGGCCGAGCAGGCCGCGGAGGCGGGCGCCCACGGGCTCCTCGTCGTGAGCCCCTACTACTCCCGCCCCTCCCAGGAGGGGCTGTACCGCCACATCGTGGCCGTCGCCGACGCGACGCCGCTGCCCGTGATGGTCTACGACGTCCCGGGCCGCTCGGGCGTCCGCATCGCCCCGGCGACGATCGAGCGCCTCGCCGCGCACGAGCGCATCGTCGCGAACAAGGACGCGACGGGCGACGTCTACACCGCGGCCAAGCTCATCGAGTCGACCGGCCTCGCCTGGTACAGCGGGGACGACGCCATGCTGCTGCCGTTCCTCGCGCACGGCGCCGCCGGCATCGTGTCCGTGTCCGCGCACGTGGTCGGCGCGCGCTTCGCCCAGGTCGTCGCGGCGTTCGACGCCGGTGACAACGCGGCGGCCCTCGCGGCCTTCCGCTCCGTCACCCCGACGATCGACGCCATCAACGGAGCGGGCTTCCAGGCCGTCATGGCCAAGGCCGCGCTCCAGCTCCTCGGAGTCACCGAGAACCGATACCTCAGGCTGCCGTACGTCGCAGCCACGGACGACGAGGTCGCCGTCGTCCGCGCCGGTCTGGAGGCCTCCGGCCTGCTGGACCCGGTGACCCCGCGGCCACGCTGAACAAGCTGAACAAAGGCCAGGAGGCCCCGTGAGCCACCCTCACCCCGAACTGTCCCTGCCCCCCGCGCTGCCGGCCGGTGCCCTGCGCATCGTCGCCCTCGGCGGCCTGGGCGAGGTCGGACGCAACATGGCCGTCCTCGAGTACGACGGGCGTCTGCTCGTCATCGACTGCGGTGTCCTCTTCCCCGAGGACAACCAGCCCGGCGTGGACCTGATCCTGCCGGACTTCGACTACATCAAGGACCGTCTCGACGACATCGAGGCGATCATCCTGACGCACGGCCACGAGGACCACATCGGTGCCGTGCCGTACCTGCTGCGCCTGCGCCGCGACATCCCCCTGGTGGGCTCGCAGCTCACGCTCGCGTTCATCTCGGCCAAGCTCAAGGAGCACCGCATCGCCCCCGTGACCCGCGTGGTCAAGGAGGACGAGACGGTCGAGCTCGGCCCCTTCAGCTGCGAGTTCGTCGCGGTCAACCACTCCATCCCGGACGCGCTCGCGGTCGCGGTCACCACGGGGGCCGGCACGGTCCTGCACACGGGCGACTTCAAGATGGACCAGCTGCCGCTCGACGGCCGCGTCACGGACCTGCGTGCCTTCGCGCGCCTGGGCGAGAAGGGCGTCGACCTGTTCATGGTCGACTCGACCAACGCCGAGGTCCCGGGCTTCGTGACCCCCGAGGTCGAGATCGGGCCCGTCCTGGACAGCGTCTTCGGCGCCTCGGACAAGCGGATCATCGTCGCGTCGTTCTCCTCGCACGTGCACCGCGTCCAGCAGGTCCTCAACGCCGCGCACAACCACGGCCGCCGCGTCGCTCTCGTCGGTCGTTCGATGGTCCGCAACATGGGCATCGCGGCCGAGCTCGGCTACCTCAAGGTGCCGGACGGCGTCCTGATCGACCTCAAGAAGGTCGACTCGCTGCGTGACGACGAGATCGTGCTCATGTGCACGGGCTCGCAGGGCGAGCCCATGGCCGCGCTGTCGCGCATGGCCAACGGTGACCACAAGGTCTCGGTCGGCCACGGTGACACCGTGATCCTCGCGTCGTCGCTCATCCCGGGCAACGAGAACGCGGTCTTCCGCATCATCAACGGCCTCACGCGCCTCGGCGCGCGCGTCGTGCACGGCGGCAACGCCAAGGTGCACGTCTCGGGCCACGCGAGCGCGGGCGAGCTCATCTACTGCTACAACATCCTGCGGCCCAAGAACGTCATGCCCGTGCACGGCGAGGTCCGCCACCTCGTCGCCAACGGGGCGCTCGCCGTCAAGACGGGTGTGCCCGCCGACCGCGTGGTCCTCGCCGAGGACGGCGTGGTCGTGGACCTCGTCGACGGCAAGGCCTCGGTCGTGGGCGCTGTCCCGTGCGGCTACGTGTACGTGGACGGGTCGAGCGTCGGCGAGCTCACGGACGCCGAGCTCAAGGACCGTCAGATCCTCGGCGAGGAGGGCTTCATCTCGCTGTTCGCCGTGGTCGACTCCGCGACGGGCAAGGTCATCGCCGGCCCGCACATCCTCGCGCGCGGTTTCGCCGAGGACGACGCCGTGTTCGAGGACGTCCGCCCGCAGGTCGTCCAGGCCCTCGAGGACGCCATCTCGGGTGGCGCCACGGACGTCCACCAGCTCCAGCAGGTCATGCGCCGTGTGGTCGGGCGCTGGGTGTCGAACCGCCTGCGTCGTCGCCCGATGATCGTCCCGGTCGTGGTCGAGGCCTGACGGTCCTTCCCGGGCGCGTCGTCCCCCCCCGGACGATGCGCCCGTAGGGCTTGGACGGAGCGCTGTCCTGGCGCTCCGTCCGAGCCTTCGGGAGGCCGCCTCGTCCTACCAGCGACCTGCCGACGTCCCGCCGTCGCAGGGCTGTCCGGTGGCGCCCCCACCGGCCCTCGGCCTCAGGGTGGCACCTCTGCAGGCACCGGCGCCCGGCTGGTCCTGACGAGGCACGATCTCCCGGGCGAGGTCGTGTCGGTGCGGGTCGCTAGCATCGCGGCCATGGCAACCTCAGCAGACTTCGCAGACCTCGCCCCGGTCCTCCTCGTGACCCACGACGCGAGCTCGAGCATCATCTACTCGCCGGGCGGGCCCGAGTACCTCGTGCACCAGGGCGCGCTCGAGCGCCACGGTGTCGAGGGGTCGGGCTACGACTTCGCGGGAGCGCTCCAGGCGGTCCTCACCGACGAGTCGCCCGCGACGCTCGACGCGGTCGGGTTCGATCCCGAGGGCGGGATGCTGAGCGTCTACGGCACGGACCTCGACGCGCTCCTGGTCGCGGCCCGGCACCTGTCGCGGATCATCGCCGACGACGCCGCGCTGGACGCCGCCCTCGCGCGGTCGGTCGAGCTCGGTCTCGACGACTGAGGACCCCGTGACGGACGAGCTCACGCTCACCGGGAAGCCCGCGCTCGACGCCGTCGCGACCGAGCTGCTGGAGGGTTTCCGGTTCGACGACGGAGAGGGGTTCCCGTCCTCGTACCGGCGGCTCGTCGGGCGGGCGGGGTTCTGCCGCCTGTTCGGTCTCTGGCTCGTGTACCCGCCGGCCCGTGACGGGTTCGCCGACGGGTGGCAGCACCGGGCCGCGCGCCTCACCGACCGCTTCCGTGCGACCTACGAGGACGGACAGGCCGAGGGGTTCGACTGGATGGTCGAGCCCGACGGGGACTGGTCGATCGCCCGGCGGCTCGTCGTCTTCGCGTTCAGCGAGAACGGCGACGCGCTGCTCTGGGACCCCTCGACGCGGACGGGCGGCGAGCTCGCCGTCTGGTGCAGCACCGGTCTGAACGCGCTCACCCTCCTGGGGGCGTCGTGGTCCCTCGCGCTGCCCCGGCTGCGCGCGCTGAGCGAGCCGTTCGCGACGGGAGCGGCCGCCGACGTCGAGTGCCTGACGCCCGCACGCGTCGGGTGACGCCCGCACGCGTCGGGTAGCGCCCGCCCGCGTCGGGTGGCGCGGCGGGCGCAGCGCCGCGGTGCCCGCACCGGCCGTCCGGAGGGCTAGGCGGGGCGTGTGCCGCGCAGGTGGTCGAGCTGCTTGCGGTGCTCGCCCACGACCCACTCGCCCGTGATGCGCAGGTCCCCGGAGGCGAGCGTCGCACCCTGGGTGGCGTCGCCGCTCGCCTCGGCCTCCAGGACGTCCAGGTAGGCCCGGTCGGCGCCGAAGCGCTCCCAGATCGCGTCGCTGCCCGTGGCGACGTGCCCGTGTCCCGGGACGAGGGTGTGCACGCCGTGCTCGGAGACCGCGCGCTCGAGCACGTCGAGGCCCGCGCGGTACGCGCCCACGGGGTCGGGGGACTCGAGGTCGAGGAGCGGCACCTCGATGTCCGAGAGCATGTCTCCCACGACGATCACCCCGGCGCCCGGCAGGACGAGCGCGCCGTGGCCGGGCGCGTGCGCCTGGTGCTCGACCACGAGCACGAGGGGCTCCGCGGCGCCGGTCGCCACGCCGGGCACCGCCGCAGCGCCCGACGGCGTCGCGCGCCCGGGCCCGTCGGGCCACGGCAGGTGCCGCCCGTCCGCATGCCCGGCTCCGGTGGAGCGGTCGGTCTCCGCCGGGGGCACCGGCGTGAGGTGGCCGAACAGGGTGAGGTCGTGCCCCGGGGCCTCGCGCTCGACCTTCACGAGGTCCTCGGCGAGGCTCCGCTCCTGGGCGCGCACCGCCGTCGGGCAGGCCCAGCGCGGGACGTCGCCCAGCGACCGGGACCACAGGACGTGGTCCCAGTGCGGGTGGGTCGAGAACCCGGCGGTGACGCGCCAGCCACGGTGCTCGATCGCGGCCGCGAGCGACTCGACCTCGGCGACCGTGATGCCCGGGTCCACGACCAGGGCCCGTCCGTCCGGGGCCACGACGACGGTCGTGATGCTCGTCCAGATCTCGGCCGTGGCGACGTGCACGCCGTCGGCGATCTCGCGCAGGCCGCGCAGCGGGGGAGGGGTGCTCATGCCCCGATCCTGCCCCGGTCGGGCCACCCGCCGCGACCGCTCCCGCCCGGCACGCCATGGCGCAGTGCCTCCGGGCAGGCCGGGGAGGTTGCCGGATTCGTCACAGGACACGCGCCCTCGGGGTGCGGGTCCGGCCTGGCGTGCACGGGTACGGTGGTGCGTACTATGGCGACCCGGACGTCCACCTCGGCGAAACGGCCCGCGACCTCCCGCAAGACCACCTCGCGTGGTGCGACGGGCAGATCGGGGGGATCCTCGAGCGCGTCCCGCGCTCCGCGGGGCTCGTCGGCACGCAGGCCGGCCGCCCGACCTGCACCCTGGCCCGTCCGCGCGGTGCGCGGCCTGTGGCTCGGGTGCGCGCACGCGGTCGGCGCGGTCACCCGCAGCATCGGCAAGGGAGCAAGAGAGCTGGACCCCTCACATCGGCGCGACGGCGTCGCGTTCCTCCTCCTGGCACTCGCCGTGATCGTCGCGGCCCGCGAGTGGTGGGGGATCTCGGGCGCGTTCGGCACCGCCGTCCACGCAGTCTCGGCGGGCGTCTTCGGCGTCGCCGCGGTCGCCCTGCCCGTCCTGCTCATCTGGCTGGCCGTCCGGATCATGCGGCACCCCGAGCGGACGCAGGCGAACTCGCGCGTCACGATCGGGCTCTCGTTCATCGTCGTGTCGGTCTGCTCGCTGGTGCACATCGCCGAGGACCTGCCCGCCCCGCGCGACGGCTTCGCGGCAGTTCAGGACGCGGGTGGCGTGATCGGCTACCTGTTCGCGACCCCGGTCCACACGGGACTCACCGAGTGGTTCGCGGTGCCGCTGTTCCTGCTGCTGGGGTTCTTCGGGATCCTCGTGGTCACCGCGACGCCCGTGCACGCCATCCCGAGCCGCCTGCGCGGCATCTACGACCGGTTGACCGGCAACCACCGGGAGGGCGAGGACGGGCGCGGCCCTCAGGACGACGACGGCCTGCAGCTCGCCGACGGCGTCTCACGTCACGACGGCACCGACGAGGCGCCGCGCAAGCGCCGCGTCGGGCGCAGCCGCAAGACCAAGGCCGAGCGCGAGGCCGACGCGGCCGAGCGCGAGCGGCTCGACGGCGGATACGTCGGCGACGAGGCCTTCGAGCGCGCAGCGATGCTCGAGGCCGAGGAGGAAGCGGCCCGCAAGAGCGCCCGGGGTCGCCGCGCGGGCCCCGTCGGCCCCCCGCCGCCGCCCGACGCGCACGAGGACGCGGCCGACCTGCCCACGCAGGTCATCCCCTCCCTCGGCAGGACGGCGCCGTCGCCCAGCGCACCCCCGCCGCCGCCCAACAACCCCGTGCCACGCGGCGTCCAGCCCATGCTCGAGGGCGACACGGTCTACGTGCTGCCCTCCGAGGACGACCTCGTCAAGGGCGCGCCGCACAAGGTGCGCTCCGCGGCGAACGACCGCGTGGTCGAGTCGCTCACGCGCGTCTTCGAGCAGTTCGAGATCGACGCCAAGGTCACGGGCTTCACGCGCGGACCGACCGTGACCCGCTACGAGGTCGAGGTCGGCCCGGCCGTCAAGGTCGAGCGCATCACGAACCTGTCCAAGAACATCGCCTACGCGGTGGCGTCGGCCGACGTGCGCATCCTCTCGCCCATCCCCGGCAAGTCCGCGATCGGCATCGAGATCCCCAACACCGACCGCGAGACGGTCGTCCTGGGCGACGTGCTGCGCTCGTCCGTGGCCCGGCGCACCGAGCACCCCATGGTCATGGGCGTCGGCAAGGACGTCGAGGGCGGGTATGTCGTCGCGAACCTCGCCAAGATGCCGCACATCCTCGTCGCGGGAGCCACGGGCGCCGGCAAGTCGAGCTTCATCAACTCCATGATCGTCTCGATCCTCATGCGGGCCACGCCCGAGGAGGTGCGCATGGTCCTCGTGGACCCCAAGCGCGTCGAGCTCACGATCTACGAGGGCATCCCGCACCTCATCACGCCCATCATCACGAGCCCCAAGAAGGCCGCCGAGGCCCTCGAGTGGGTCGTGCGCGAGATGGACGCGCGCTACGACGACCTCGCGATGTTCGGGTACAAGCACGTCGACGACTTCAACGCCGCGGTCCGCGCCGGGAAGGTCAAGCCGCTGCCGGGCTCGGAGCGCAAGATCGCGACGTACCCGTACCTGCTCGTGGTCGTCGACGAGCTCGCGGACCTCATGATGGTCGCCCCGCGCGACGTCGAGGCCTCGATCCAGCGCATCACCCAGCTCGCGCGCGCCGCGGGCATCCACCTGGTGCTCGCGACGCAGCGCCCGTCGGTCGACGTCGTCACGGGTCTCATCAAGGCCAACGTGCCCTCGCGCCTCGCGTTCGCGACGTCGTCGCTCGCGGACTCGCGCGTCGTGCTCGACCAGCCGGGCGCCGAGAAGCTCATCGGTCAGGGTGACGCGCTCTTCCTGCCCATGGGGGCTGCCAAGCCCATGCGCGTGCAGGGGGCGTGGGTCGCGGAGAGCGAGGTCCACGCCGTCGTCGAGCACGTCAAGGCGCAGCTCAAGCCGTCCTACCGGACCGACGTCGCGGCCTCCGCCGCGACCAAGAAGCAGGTCGACGAGGACATCGGCGACGACCTCGACCTGCTGCTGCAGGCCGCCGAGCTCGTCATCACGACCCAGTTCGGCTCGACGTCGATGCTGCAGCGCAAGCTGCGCGTCGGCTTCGCCAAGGCCGGGCGGCTCATGGACCTGCTCGAGTCGCGCGAGATCGTCGGCCCCTCCGAGGGGTCCAAGGCCCGCGAGGTCCTGCTCACGGCCGACGACCTGCCCGCGACGCTCGCGATGCTGCGCGGCGAGCCCGGGGCCGAGGTGTACGACGGGGAGTCGGGCGGTGCCGGGCCGGCCGCGGGGACCGGCCGTGACTACTCCGACGGCGCCGACGGGCACATGCCTCCCGTCGCCCAGGAGTACCACGACGACGCCGACGACGAGGCGGACTGGCGCGAGCGCTGAGTCGTGTGCGCGGCCCCCGTCCGTGCGGGCGGGCCTCGCCCCCGCTGGTCCAGCTGCTCGTCGAGCGCAGATCAGCGGGACGGATCAGCCGGACGCGTCCGTCGTGCCGGCGGCCGTCCCGACGACGGGCGCCCCGGCGGACCGGGGCGTCACGGTCGGCGGTGGTCCCGTGCCGGCCGGGGGAGCGACGCGTTCGGTGGTGGCGTCCCCGACCGCGGCTCTGACCCGGTCGTAGCGGGCGGTGAGGTCGGCCGCGCTCAGGGTGCTCGTGTTGTCGCCCGTGAGGTCGGCGAGGGCCAGGACCGCGTGCTTGCCCAGCCGGTCGACCGTGATCGCCGTCCAGTCGAAGCCGGTCACGCGGGCCGGCGCACCCGCCGGCTGGGTGATGGTCGCGGTGACGAGCAGACCCGAGTCGGTCCGCGCGTCGCAGCAGTCGCCGTCCTGGTTCGAGACGTAGTTGCCGAGCCCGTACGCGACCCACATGCCCTGACCGTCAGGGCCACCGGGCAGGAGAGCGATCGGCTGCGGGACGTGCGCGTGGTGTCCGAGCACCAGGTCCACCTGGCCTGAGGCGGCGAGGAGAGTCGCGAGCTGCACCTGCTCGTCGGTCGGAGGCGTCGAGTACTCGACACCGGAGTGCATGCTCACGATCACCAGGTCGGCCCCCGCCGCCCGCGCGGCCCGCGCGCGTTCGACGAGGTCGGCGCCGTCGAGCAGCGTGACCGACCAGGGCGCTGACGTCGGGATCGGCATGCCGTTGGTCCCGTAGGTGCCTGCGAGGTGCGCCACGACGATCGACCGTCCGGCCCGCTCGAGCGTGTACAGGGCGGGCGCCGCAGCCTCGGCGGCGCTGCGGGCGGTGCCGACGTGCCCGAGCCCTGCGGCGTCGAGGGCGTCGAGCGTGGCGGTCACGCCGGCGCTGCCCTGGTCCACCGAGTGGTTCGAGGCGGTCGAGCAGCCGTCCCAGCCTTGTTCGCGCAGGTCGGTCGCGAGGTGCGCGTCGGCCGCGAACAGGGGGTAGCCGGCGGGGCGGACGCCCGGAGGGGTGAGAGGGACCTCGAGGTGGCACAACGCGAGGTCGGCACCGCCGACCCAGGCGTCGGTACCGGAGAGGACGTCGCTGAAGTCGTAGCCGCCGGTCGTGGCGCGGGCCGAGACGTGCACCGGGAGGTGGGGGAGGACGTCACCCGTCGCGACCACGGTGAAGACGGCGTCCGGCTCGGGGCGGACCACGACCTCCGCGGCCGGTGTCGCCACGGCCGCGGGCGGGCGCACGTCGGGCGTCGTGCCTGCGTCGAGCACCAGGGCGCCGAGCATCGCGAGCGCTGCGGTCGTGATCCCGACCGTGAGGAGCTGGAGGAGGTGGCGCTGCCCGCCGTCGGGCCGCGCATGACGTGTCACGGCGCTGAGACTAGCGTCCCGGAACGAGGCACGTGACATCGCCATGGCCGTAGTCGGGTGTTGTGTCCTGGTGTGTCCGTTGAGTCGGAATCCGGGTCTGGTCGGACGAGGGGGCGTGCAGCGCCTACGCTTGTCGTGTGGTCACAGCCGTCCCGTCCCCCTGGAACTCCGCGAACGCGGTCACTATCGCCCGGATCGCCGTGGTCCCCTTCTTCGCGTGGGCGCTGCTCGCCGACGGCGGGCACACGGTCACCTGGCGCCTGGTCGCGACGGCGCTGTTCGTCCTCGCCGCCGCGACGGACCGGGTCGACGGCTACCTCGCCAGGAAGTACGACCTGGTCACGGACCTCGGAAAGCTCCTCGACCCCATCGCCGACAAGCTGCTGATCGGCGCTGCGCTGGTCCTGCTGTCTGCCCTCGGTGACCTGCCCTGGTGGGTCACGATCGTCATCCTGGCTCGCGAGCTGGGCATCACGCTCATGCGGTTCGCGGTCCTCAAGTACACCGTCATGCCCGCCTCGCGCGGCGGCAAGCTCAAGACGGTCCTGCAGTCCGTCGCGATCTCGATCTTCCTGCTCCCGCTGGACCAGATGCCCGGGTGGATCTCGGTCGTCGGCTGGGTCGTGCTCAGCGCGGCGCTGGTCGTCACGGTGGTCACCGGCGTCGAGTACGCCTACCAGGGCTGGCGGCTGCGCCGCGACGCGCTCCGCGCCGCGAAGACGGTCGGCCAGGACTGACCCGGCCCGTGGCGAGCGCGGACCTGACCCCTGCGACCGGAGCTGCCGAGCTCCTGGCCTCGCTCGGGTCGCGGGGCTGGACCCTCGCGGTCGCCGAGTCGCTGACCGGCGGGCTCGTCACGGCGCGCCTCGTGGCCGTCCCGGGAGCCTCCGCCGTCCTGCGGGGCGGAGTCACGGCGTACGCGACCGACCTCAAGGCGAGCGTGCTGGGGGTCGACGCCGGGCTGCTCGCCGAGCGCGGCGCCGTCGACCCCGAGGTCGCACGGCAGATGGCCCGAGGCATACGGCGCCTCCTGGGCGCGGACGTCGGTCTCGCGACGACCGGGGTGGCCGGCCCGGACCCCCAGGACGGCAAGGCACCGGGCCTCGTCCACGTGGCCGTGGCGTCGCCCGAGCGGACCGAGGCCGTCGAGCTGCACCTCGACGGCGACCGGGCAGCGGTCCGCGAGGCCACGGTGCTGCATCTCCTGGCGCTCGCACAAGCCGTCGTCACCGGGTGATCTCTGCGGAGCTCCACCGGTGGCCCGTCATGCCGTCGGCTGGCCCGGACGAGGGCAAGCGCTGGTGAGTGCGTGGAGAGTTCGTGAACTCCCGGCAACGTCGTGGACGTCTCCTCCTGGTGGGAACAACCCTGGGAGGAAGCGCGTTGAACAGCACGTGATCGCCAAGAGGCCATTCAACAGATCAGCGCATGAGACAACCCCGGGTGCGGGGTACGGTAGGACGATCCCCGCGCGAGGGGCGCGGGGAACGACAGGTCAGCGAACCACCACAGGAGCCAGGCAGGCTCCGTCGATCGCACGGGACACGGAAGGGGGCCGCCAGATGATTGTTCTTCGACGAGAGATCGGGGACGTGCTGCGAGACGCTCGCCAGCGACAGGGCCGCACCCTGCGAGAGGTGTCCTCGGCTGCACGCGTCTCCCTGGGATACCTCAGCGAGGTCGAGCGCGGCCAGAAGGAAGCGTCGTCCGAGCTCCTGGGCTCGATCTGCGAGGCGCTCGACATCCCCATGTCGGTCGTGCTCCGCGAGGTCAGCGACCGGGTCGCCGTGGCCGAGGGCCTCATGATCCCGGACACCATCCCCGCAGACTTCGCCACGAGCCTCATGGGCCGCGGTGCTGCGGCCGAGAGCGCACGACGCATGCGGGAGGACCTCCAGCCGGTCGGCTGACGGGCTCAGGGCATCTGACAGGTCGGACACCAGAAGATCGGTCGCTCGAACGGCGCTTGGTTCGCCGGAGCGACAGCGACGGGCGTGCCACACCGGTGGCACGCCCGTCGTGCTCTGCCGTGGACGTGCCGGCGCACCGTGCCGACTCCCTCCGCGACGCTGCGGAGCATCAGTCCGCGGGTCGTGCGCAGCAGGGCCTCCAGGTCGTGGTCGGACACGTCGTCGACCGGGGTCCACGGCCACAGTTGCTGGGCGAACAAGCCCTCGGCGGTGTAGATGGTGCCGAGACCCGAGACCCCGCGCTGGTCGAGCAGAGCGTCGGCGACCGGCAGCCGCTGGCTCCGTGGTTCCGGGGACGCGCTGCCCCCCACCGTGACCTGCGCGGGGAACCCGCCCTCGGCAGCGGCCGCCCGCAGGCGGGTCAGCGCGAGCTGCACGCCCGTCTCGGGGGCCGTGAGGAAGTCCGCCGCGAGGATGTCTGGCCCCAGGTGCCCCAGGAGCAGGTGCTCGTCGCGCGTGCGGACGACGTCGAGCATCCCGAGCCGCTCGCCGACGCACGTCCACACCTCGTTCGCGAGGACCGCCCGCACGTCGCCTCCTCGTGCGGCGGCAGCGGCCGACCCCGTACGGGCGATGCGCCACTGCCCTTCCATCCGCAGGTGCGTGTGCAGGGTCGTGCCGTCGTCGAGACGCGTCAGGAGATGCTTCGCGTACGCCAGCACCTCGGTCACGGTCCGGC
This sequence comes from Oerskovia sp. NPDC057915, assembly GCF_042887685.1. Taxonomy (NCBI): domain Bacteria; kingdom Bacillati; phylum Actinomycetota; class Actinomycetes; order Micrococcales; family Cellulomonadaceae; genus Oerskovia; species Oerskovia sp. NPDC057915. Next base: position 33,702 of record NZ_JBHVOS010000008.1, read on the forward strand.
CGGTCAGGTCGGTCCCGCCCGCCTCGGCCCAGCGCAGCTCGGCGCGCTCCAGGACGCGCCCGCTCAGCGCGGCGTCGAGGCGCTGCGCGGTGACCCGGACGACGTCACCCTCGGGCACGGTGCGTCTCCCTCCCGCGCTGGGTGTCGACCGCCAGCGGCCTCATGCGCGCAGGCCTCGCGGGGTGGGCCGGAAACCGGCCTCCATGAGTGCGGCCGTGACGCCGAACGCGCGCGACGCGGTGCTGCCCGCACCCGCCAGGGCGTCGATCCCGTCGATCCGCCCGATCACCATCCTGCCGAGCAGACCGGCCCGCGAGGCACGCGCGAGCTCGGCGCACGCCGTCGCGAGGCGGCGGACGGCGGACGGCGAGTCGTCACCGAACGAGATCAGCGACCGGCCGCCGCGCTCGACGTACAGCACCAGGTCCCCGCCCACGAGGACGACGACGGAGCCCACCTTGCGCCCCGGACGGTGCGTCGCGCGGGCCACGGGGCGGGCGGTGACCGCCTGGGCGGTCATGAGTGCGGTCGCGGACGACGCGCGCGAGGCACCGGTCACGGCGTCGGCCGTCGCTGACCCCCTCTCCGAGGCGGGCGACGCGATCCCGATCGGAGACCCGCCGCCGGGCTCGCGCGGCACCCGCGGCTCGGGCCACGGCAGGGCCGCACCGTAGGGGTTGGCCGGGTCGGTCGCGGCGAGCAGCAGCGCGCCGAGCTCGCGGCGTCCCGGCGACTCCTCGGCGTGCTCTCGGTCCTGGGCGTCCGTGCGGAGCTGGTCGACCGCTCCCGGCAGCGCGAACTGCGAACCGCCGAGGTGCTCGACGAAGTACCCCCGCCGGACCGTGCCCGTGGACTCGAGCTCCGACAGGACGCGGTAGACGCCGCGGAAGTAGTTCGTGACGCCCTCGGACGGGGCCGCTCCCCGGGTCAGCACGCCGTGGCGGTCGAGCAGCACCCTGGTGAGGGCGTGCGTGCGGCGCGTGGGGTCGAGCTCGCGGGCGGGCAGCGCCGACCACCGCCCGGAGCCGCCGCGCAGGTCGCTCTCGCCCCGTGCCGACGCGGACGCGCCCGCGCCGAGCGAGGCGAAGCGTCCCCGCGCCAGCGGACGAGCTCGGACGGGAGCGCGGGGGGCGCGGTGCGCCCCGCCCCCCGGACCGAGTCGGCTGCGCAGGGCACCCAGGCCGTCGTTCGTGACCCAGCCCGCCCACACGAGGTCCCACAGCGCCTCGAGCGTCGCCGCCTGGGACGCGCCCGCGAGCTCGGCGATGCGCGGCAGGAAGAAGCCGCCCGAGCCGGTCAGCAGGTCCACGACGGCGCGGTGCAGGTCGCTGTCGAGCGGGCCGTCCTCCTCGAGCGGGCTCGCGTCGGGGAGCGTGAGGGGAGCGGCGTCGGCCAGGTGCAGGCTCACGAGCCCGTCCTTGCCCCCGGGCAGCGACGAGTGGCCGCACCACAGGACCTCGCCCGTGGTCGTCAGCTCGTCGAGCAGCGCGGGCGAGTAGTCGGTCACGCGCGAGGGCAGCACGAGCGTCTCGAGGGCCGAGGCGGGGACCGCGGCTCCCGAGAGCTGCTCGACGACTCGCAGGAGCCCGTCCGTGCCACGCAGCGTGCCGATGCCGTGCCAGCGCGGCAGGAAGACCCCGAGGGCCTCGGGGGCGACGGGCTCGACCTCGGCCCGCAGCGCGGCGAGCGACCGACGCCGCAGGGTCCGCAGGACCTCGGCGTCGCACCACTCCTCGCCCGTCCCGCCGAGCGACTCGGGGCGCAGCCGCCCGCACACGAGCACGCGCGCGGCCTCGAGCCGTCGCAGCACCCCGGTGGCCACGGCCACCCCGATCCCGAACCGGGCCGCGACCTCGTGCGCCGAGAAGGGGCCGTGCGTGCGGGCGTGGCGCCGCACGAGGTCGCCCAGCGGGTCGGGGACGGGTTCGGTGAACACCTCGGGGATCCCCGTGGGCAGGGCGACACCGAGGGCGTCCCGGAGCCGCCCGGCGTCCTCGACCACTGCCCACTGCTGCGCGACGTCGTCGGGCACCCCGGCCAGACGCACCTGGATCACCCGGCGTGCCCCCTCCAGCGCGGTGAGCCACGCGGGCGCCTCGTCACGCACGTCCTCGCGCGTGCGCCGGGCCACCTCCGCGGCGGGCAGCGGGCCCAGCCGGCGCAGCAGGTCCCACACGTCCTCCGCGTGGCGGGTCTGGCGGGTCGGCACCAGGGCGCCGAGCTCGGCCTCGGTGCGCTCGACCGACCCGGGGTCCAGCAGGTCGGCGAGCTGCGACGCCCCGCCCTCGGTGCCGAGCAGCTCGGCGAGCAGCGTCGGGTCGAGGGACAGCGCGGCCGCGCGCCGCTCCGCGAGGGGCGCGTCGCCGTCGTACAGGAACTGGGCCGTGTACCCGAACAGCAGCGACTGCGCGAAGGGGGACGGGGTCGGGGTCGTGACGTCGACGAGCCGGACCCGGCCCGCGGCCAGGTCCCGCATGAGGTCGGTCAGCGCTGCGACGTCGAAGTCGTCCTGGAGGCACTCGCGCGCTGCCTCCAGGACGATCGGGAACTCGGGGTACTCGCTCGCGACCGACAGGAGCTGTGCTGAGCGCTGGCGCTGCTGCCACAACGGCTGCCGCTTGTCGGGGCGGCGCCGGGGGAGGAGCAGGGCCCGGGCGGCGGCCTCCCGGAAGCGCGCCGCGAACATGATCGAGCCGCCCAGCTCGGCCCGGACCTCGTCGAGGACCTCCTCCGGGGCGAGCAGCAGGTCCTCGGCCGTCACGCCGGGCGACCCGGCCGCCCCCGGCCCGGCCGCGCCGCCGGGCTCGTCGCCCCAGCCGCCGTCGCCCAGGTCCGGCAGGCGCAGCACGATCCCGTCGTCCGAGTGCATGGCCGCGGCGTCCAGGCCGTAGCGGTCGCGCAGCCGGGCGCCCAGGACGAGCGCCCACGGCGCGTGGACCTTGGCGCCGTAGGGCGAGTGGATGACGACCCGCCAGTCGCCCAGCTCGTCGCGGAAGCGCTCGACGACGACGGTCCGGTCGTCGGGCACACGACCGGTGGCCTCGCGCTGGTCGCCGAGGTAGGCCATGAGGTTGTCGGTCGCCCAGGCGTCGAGGCCCGCGTCGCGCAGCCGCTCCGCGAGCGGGCCGCCGGACGCGGCGAGGGTCTCGAGCTCCCGGACCCAGGCGCCCACGGCCCGGCCGAGCTCGGCCGGTCGGCCCGGCGAGTCGCCCTTCCAGAACGGCAGGCGCCCCGGGGCGCCTGGGGCCGGGGTCACGAGCACGCGGTCGGGGGTGATGTCCTCGATGCGCCACGTGCTCGACCCGAGCGTGAACGTGTCGCCGACCCGCGACTCGTAGACCATCTCCTCGTCGAGCTCGCCCACGCGCCGCCCGCCCCGGGCGCGTGACCCCGTCGCGGCGCCCCCCGGCGCGTCGCCGAGCACCCCGGCCGTGTCCTCGGGGCCTGCGGTCGTGGAGGGGTCCGTCGCGAGGAAGACCCCGTACAGGCCCCGGTCGGGGATGGTCCCGCCGCTCGTGACCGCCAGCCGCAGCGCTCCGGGTCGCCCGCTGAGGGTCCCCGACGTCCGGTCCCACACGATCCGCGCGCGCAGCTCGCCGAAGTCCTCGCTCGGGTAGCGGCCCGCGAGCATGTCCAGCACGGCGTGCAGCGTCGCGTCGCCCAGCGCCCCGTACGGTGCGCTGCGTCGCACGAGGGCCGCGAGCTCCGCGACGGTCCAGTCGTCGAGCGCGACCATCGCGACGACCTGCTGCGCGAGCACGTCGAGCGGGTTGGACAGCACGTGCAGGTGCTCGATCTGACCGGTCCGCATACGGTCCGCGATCACGGCCGAGGGCACCAGGTCGCCCCGGAAGGTCGGGAACACGACGCCGTGCGACACCGCGCCCACCTGGTGCCCCGCGCGCCCGATGCGCTGGAGCCCGCTCGCGACCGACGGCGGCGCCCCGACCTGGACCACGAGGTCCACCGCGCCCATGTCGATGCCCAGCTCGAGCGAGGACGTCGCGACGACCGCGGGCAGCCGCCCGTCCTTGAGCTCGGTCTCGGTGCGGGTGCGCTCGGCACGGCTCATGGAACCGTGGTGTGCGCGAGCGATCACGGGGTCCGTGCCCGCGCTGGCCCCCGACTGGGCCAGCACCTGGGCGGGCTGGAGCGTCCCGACGTCGGGGACGTCCTCGCCCTGGCGCTCGGCCCAGACCTCGTTCATGCGCGCCGTGAGGCGCTCGGCCCCGCGCCGGGAGTTGGTGAAGACGAGGGTCGAGCGGTGCTCGGCGACGAGGTCGACCACGCGCTCCTCGACGTGAGGCCACACCGACGGGCGCGGGGGGCGGGCCGTCGCGGGACCCGAGAGGTCGGGCTCGCCGTCGGGCAGGGGAGGGAGGCCGTCCGGCCCGGAGCTCCCGCCGGGACCCGGCGCGCTGCGCAGGTCGGCGAGGTCCGGGACGGGGACGACGATGTCGACCTCGATCTTCTTCTCGGACGGCGGCTGCACGACGACGACCTCCCGCCCCTGGTCCTGCGGCCGGCGGTGCCCGGCGAGGAACGTCGCGACGGCCTCGACCGGGCGGACCGTCGCCGAGAGGCCCACGCGCTGCGCGGGCACGGGGAGCAGCACGTCGAGACGTTCGAGCGAGACCGCGAGGTGCGCACCACGCTTGGTCCCCGCCACGGCATGGATCTCGTCGACGATGACGGTCTGCACGCCGGCCAGACCCGCGCGTGCCTGGGACGTCAGGACGAGGAACAGCGACTCGGGCGTCGTGATGAGGATGTCCGGGGGAGCGGTCCCGAAGCGGCGACGCTCGCTCGCAGGAGTGTCACCCGTGCGGGTGCCGACCACGACGTCCGGGACCGTGGTGCCGAGCCGCACCGCAGCCTGCCGGATGCCGGCGAGCGGGGAGCGCAGGTTGCGCTCGACGTCCGCGGCCAGGGCCTTGAGCGGGGAGACGTAGAGGATCTTGCAGCGGTGCGCGGGGTCGTCGGGAGCGCCCGTCCCCTCGGGAGCGCTGCCCGGGCTCAGCAGCCTGTCGAGCGACCAGAGGAAGGCCGCGAGGGTCTTGCCCGAGCCCGTCGGTGCGACGACGAGCGCGTGCCGGTCGCTCCCGATCGCCTGCCACGCGCCCGCCTGCGCGGCCGTCGGACGCTCGAAGGCGCCCTCGAACCAGGCGCGGGTCGGAGCGCTGAAGCCGGCGAGAGGATCGGGGGACGTCACCTCGCCATTGTGGTCTCTGGCACCCACAACCGCTCCCTGCCCGGGGGCCACCCCGTCTCGCGCCGTGCGGCGAGGCACCGGGATGACGAGGGATCCCCGGGGACGTGGCAGGCTGTCCCCGTGCGGTATCGAGAGTTCTGGCAGCTGGTGGACGAGGTCTTCGGATCGGCCTACGGTCGCGCCCTGACCCGGGACCAGGTGCTGAACGCGCTGGGCGACCGCACCGCGGTCCAGGCGCTCGAGGACGGCGTCGAGCCCCGGCACGTGTGGCACGCGCTGTGCGACGCGCTGGAGGTGCCGGACTCGCAGCGCTGGGGTACCGACAAGCACCGTCAGGCGCCGCCCGCTCGCTAGGGGTTCACCGCTGGGGTGGGGAGGTGTGCTGCCGAGCACCGTCAGGCGCCGCCCGCGCGGCAGGTCTGCCCGCGCGGCATCATGGCACCCATGTGGCACCGTCTCCCGTTCTCCGTGCACGACCTGACGGGAGCCCTCTGGTCGCTCGTGTCGACGACGGCGGGCCTGGCGCTCGCGATCTGGATCGTCCCCGGGGTGCGGATCACGTCGTGGTGGTCGGTGTTTCTCGCGGCGTTCGTGGTGGGGGTCGGTGACGCGGTCCTGCGGCCGTTGTGGCGAGTGGTCGCCGGGCGTGCGGGGGTCGTCGGGGCCCTGGTCTCGGGGCTCGCGGGTCAGGTGCTCGTGGCGTGGCTCGCGCTCACGTACCTGCCGGGCTTCGAGACCGACGACTGGGGCAGCGTCGTGGCGGTGCTCGTCCTGGCGGCGTTCTTCATGGCGATCGGTCGCTGGGCGATCGGTGCGAGCGACAACGAGTACGTGATCGACCACCTGCTGCGACGTGCCCGCCGGGCGCAGCGCGCGGCTGCCCGCCGGGCCGCGCGGTCGGCGTCGGGCGGGGCGGGCGGCCGTGCCGGGGGCCCACCCGGCACGCCCGGCCCCTCGGACGGCTCGCCGACCACCGCCCCCGGGACCCGTCCCGCGGGCCTCCTGGTCGTCCAGCTGGACGGTGTCGCCCGCTCGACGTTCGACCATGCCGTCCAGGCGGGGCTGGCGCCGAACCTCGCGCGCTGGATCAGCGAGGGCACGCACGACCTCGAGACGTGGTGGGCGCGCGTCCCGTCGACCACGCCCGCGAGCCAGGCCGGCCTCCTGCACGGCACGAGCGAGCACGTGCCGGCGTTCCGCTGGTGGGACCGCGCGCAGGGGCGACTGGTCGTGACGAACCGTCCGGCCGACGCCGCGCAGGTCGAGGCCCTCACGAGCGACGGGCGCGGTCTGCTCGCGGACGGCGGGGTCGCGGTCTCGACGATGTTCTCGGGCGACGCCTCGACGAACCTGCTCGTCATGAGCCGGGCGGGTGCGGGGCTGGGGCCGGGGCAGCTCTTCGTGCACTTCTTCTCGAGCCCGTTCGTCCTGGTGCGGGCGCTGGTGGCGACCGTGGGGGAGTTCTTCAAGGAGCTCTACCAGGGGTGGCAGCAGGCCGTGCGGGACGTCGTGCCGCGGGTCTCGCGCCTGGGCGCCTACCCGGTCCTGCGGGCGGTCTCGAACGTGGTGCTGCGCGATCTCAGCACGTCGCTCGTCGCGGAGCAGCTCGTGCGCGGGGCGCCCGTGGTGTTCGTGGACCTCGTGGACTACGACGAGATCGCGCACCACGCGGGGCCGTTGCGCCCCGAGGCGATGCGGGCGCTCGAGGGCCTCGACCGGGTCGTGGGGCTGTGGGAGCAGGTGGCCCAGGTCGCGCCGCGCCGCTACGAGATCGTCGTGCTGTCGGACCACGGCCAGTCGCTCGGTGCGACGTTCGAGCAGGTCGTGGGTCGTTCGTTCCTCGACGAGGTGCGCCGCCTCATGGCGGTCGCGCCCGCCTCGGGCGAGCGGCGCCGTCGGGCGTCCGGGGTGCGGTCGCCCGCGGGGGCGGACTCCGAGGCGTGGGGCGCGGTCAACACCGCGCTCAACGCGTTCGGGCGCGGTGGTGCGCAGGACGCGAGGGGCGGTCGCGTCGTGGTCGGTCCCGACCGGGAGCCCGGGGACGCGGGCACGGGCGACCTGCCCGAGGTCGCGGTCGTCGGCTCGGGGAACCTGGGCCTCGTGTGGTTCCCGCGCTCACCGGTGCGGCTCGTGGGCGACGAGATCCGGGCGCGCTGGCCCGCGCTCGTGCCGGGCCTGGTCGCGAACCCGGCTGTGGGGGTCGTCGTCGTGCAGGAGAGCGGGCCCGTGCAGGGCGAGGTGCCCGACGTCGTCGCGTACGGCCCGGCGGGCAGCCGCCACCTGGTCACGGGCGAGGTCCACGGGCGGGACCCGCTCGTCCCGTACGGGCCGCGGGCCGCGCCCGACCTCCTGCGGGCGGCCTCGCTCGAGCACGCGGGGGACCTGCTGCTGGTCTCGAGCGTCGACGACGCGGGGCTGGTCCACGCGTTCGAGGGCCTTGTGGGTTCGCACGGCGGTCTGGGCGGCGCCCAGAACGAGGCCGTGCTGCTGCACCCCGCGGGCCTGCGGGTGTCGGACGGTGCGCGCGAGGACGTGGGCGGGACCCGCATGCTCGTGGGTGCCGAGGCCGTGCACGGCGAGCTCGTCGGATGGCTGCGGGAGCTGGGGGTGCGGACGTGAGCGGGGGACGGGCGGCGCCGGGGCTGCGGGTGACATGGCTCGGGCACTCGACGGTCGTGCTCGACGTCGAGACCCCGGACGGGGACGTGCGCATCGTGACCGACCCCCTGCTCAGGCGTCATGCCGGGCTGCTGCGGCGACGCGGCGTGCGGCCCGCCGAGGCGTGGCGCGGCGCCGACGCGGTGCTGCTCTCGCACCTTCACCACGACCACGCCGAGCTCGGCTCGCTCCGTCTCCTGGGCGACGCCCCGGTCCTCACGGCGCCCGCGAACGCGCGCTGGCTGCGCGCGAAGGGGCGCCCCGGCGTCGGCCTCGGCGCGGGACCCGAGCACGACGACAGGCCGCTCGCGGGCCCCGTGCCGGGCCGCCCGCGCGTCCCGCCGCCCGCCTCCGAGGGGAGCGGGCACGGGGCCTGGCACGACGTCGGAGCGCACGTCCGCGTGCACCTCACGCCCGCGGTGCACGGGCACCGGCCCATGCCGCACCGGCCCAACGCCGCCGTGGGGCACCTGGTGCAGACGGACCGCTGGACGCTGTGGGCGGTGGGGGACACCGAGGCCTACCCGGGCATGGCCCACCTGCCGGCGCTCGCGGGCGGGCCGGTCGACGTCGCGCTCGTCCCCGTGGCGGGCTGGGGGCCACGGCTCTCGGGCGGTCACCTGGGGCCGGTCGAGGCCGCGCGCGTGTGCGCGACCGTCGGGGTGCAGGTCGCGATCCCGGTGCACTGGGGCACGCTGCACACGCCGGGCGGGCAGAACCTGCCGCGCGGGTGGATGGACCACGCGGGGGCGGCGTTCGCCGCGGCGGTGCACCGGTGGGCGCCCGGGACGCGGGCGGTCGTGCTGCGACCGGGGGAGTCGTGGGAGGGGTAGGGGGCGGGTTCCCGGGGTGGGCCGGGCCCGGCCGACGGCGCCGCCGAGGACGGGGCGGCGAGGGCAGGGAGGGGTGCCGGCGACACGCCGCGCCGTGAGGGTTCTCTCGAACAGGTGTTCGGGTAGAGTTGTGCACAGCACGAGCTGACCGTCCGTCGTCCACAGGCAGGACCAGGGGGACGGCGAGTGTCAGTGGCGGCACGTACCGTCGGGACACGACACAGGCTTCCTGAACACACTCTCGGCACGGTTCCGTGCCCCGCACGCAAAGGTGACCGACATGCCCGCACCCGCAGACCGCGAGAAGGCGCTCGAAGCCGCCCTCGCCCAGATCGACCGCAACTTCGGCAAGGGCTCGGTGATGCGCCTCGGCGAGGAGGGGCGTGCGCCCATCGAGGTCATCCCCACGGGGTCCATCGCCCTGGACATCGCGCTCGGCATCGGCGGGCTCCCGCGAGGCCGCGTCGTGGAGATCTACGGCCCCGAGTCCAGCGGCAAGACGACCGTCGCCCTGCACGCCGTCGCGAGCGCGCAGCGAGCGGGCGGCATCGCGGCGTTCATCGACGCCGAGCACGCGCTGGACCCCGAGTACGCGAAGAAGCTGGGCGTCGACACCGACGCGCTGCTCGTCTCGCAGCCGGACACCGGCGAGCAGGCCCTCGAGATCACGGACATGCTGATCCGCTCGGGCGCGATCGACATCATCGTCATCGACTCGGTCGCGGCCCTCGTGCCCAAGGCCGAGATCGAGGGCGAGATGGGCGACAGCCACGTCGGTCTCCAGGCCCGCCTCATGTCTCAGGCGCTGCGCAAGCTCACGGGTGCCCTGAGCCAGTCCGGCACCACCGCGATCTTCATCAACCAGCTCCGCGAGAAGATCGGCGTGTTCTTCGGCACGCCCGAGACCACGACCGGTGGCAAGGCCCTGAAGTTCTACGCGTCGGTCCGCCTGGACATCCGCCGCATCGAGACGCTCAAGGAGGGTACCGACGCGGTCGGCAACCGCACGCGCGTCAAGGTGGTCAAGAACAAGATGGCACCGCCCTTCAAGCAGGCCGAGTTCGACATCCTGTACGGCGTCGGCATCTCCCGCGAGGGTGGTCTGATCGACATGGGCGTCGAGCACGGCTTCGTGCGCAAGTCCGGGTCCTGGTTCACCTACGGCGGCGACCAGCTCGGCCAGGGCAAGGAGAACGCGCGCTCGTTCCTGCGCGACAACCCGGACCTCGCCAACGAGCTCGAGAAGCGCATCAAGGAGAAGCTCGGCGTGGGGGCCAAGGTCGACGCGCCCGCGGACCCCGCAGCGGTCGCCGAGCCGGTCGCCCCCGTGGCGGCCCCCGCCGGTAAGGGCAAGAAGGCCGTCCTCTGATCGTCGACGACCCGCTGGACCGCATGCCCGAGTGGGCGCGTCCCCTTCCCGGTGAGGAGGGGGACGCGCCCGCCGGTGCTTCCGGCACGGGCGGCACGTCCGGAGCCGGTGGCAGGTCCGACGCGGGTAGCGCGTCCGGAACCGGTGGCAGGTCCGGAACCGCTGGTACGTCCGGCGCGAGGAGCGCCTCCAGGACCGGAGGGGCTGCCCGCCCGGCGCCCGGTGCCGCCGCAGGGCGTGCCACCGGGGGGAGCTCGTCGTTCGCGCGCGGGGCCTCACGGTCGCGCGACGGGAGCGGTTCGTCGGGTCGTGGAGGGTTCGGGCAGCGCAGCTCGTCCGGGTTCGGCAGCAGCGGGCTGAACGGCGGGTTCGGCTCGACGTCCTCGAAGCGGGGCGCCGGTGGGTCGCGCCGCAAGGAGTACTCGGGGGAGCGCAAGGAACGCACGCCCCGCCCCACGGTCGCCGACCGCGTCGAGTCGGGGGCGCTCGCCGGCGCCGAGCTCACCGAGCACGCACGCGAGGCGATCCTGCGGACCCTGACCGCAGCCCCCAAGAGCAGGCGCCAGCTCATGGACGCCATGACGCGCAAGGGGTACCCCCCCGAGGTCCTCGAACCGATCCTCGAACGCTTCGAGGAGGTCGGCCTCGTCGACGACGCCGAGTACGCCGGGATGCTCGTCCGCACCCGGCACGGCGAGCGCGGGCTCTCGCGCCGAGCCATCGCCCAGGAGCTGCGGCGCAAGGGCATCGACGACGACACCGCGACCGAGGCCCTCGACCAGGTCGACGAGGACGACGAGGCCGAGGCCGCCCGTGACCTGGTCCAGCGGCGCCTCGCCCGCACGACCGGGCTCGACCGCGAGGTCCGTACCCGGCGCATCGTCGGGATGCTCGCGCGCAAGGGCTACAGCCCGTCCCTCGCGCTCACCCTGGTCCGCGAGGAGCTGGCCCGCGAGGGGGAGCCGCCCGACGACGACGAGCCCTTCGGCGGGCTCGACGACCTCTGAGGGCGAGCGGCGCCGTCGGGCCGTCCGCTCGAGCGATGCACCCGTACGGGGCACGCTGCGGCACGAGACGGCCGTCCCGGTCCGTGGTGGACCGGGACGGCCGCGTCACGCTCGTGCCGTCGCGGGCGCCTACTTCGGTGCCGGCGGGACGACGGGGGCCGTGCCCACAGGGGCCGCACCACGTGCCCCGACCGCGAGGCCCGGAGTGGCCGCCCGGACCGGCCCTGCGGTCCGCCCCTTGAGGCGGCGCGCGAGGATCTCGGCGACCTTCGACAGGACGTAGTTGATCGTGATGAACAAGATCGCCGCGACGAGCAGCGACTGGAGGATGTTGCCGTACGCCGACCCCAGGCGGCGCGACTCCTGGAGCAGCTCGGTGTACGTGATGATGTAGCCCAGCGCGGTGTCCTTGAGGACGACGACGAGCTGCGACACGAGAGCGGGCAGCATCGCGATGAGCGCCTGCGGCACCTCGACCGACCGGAGCGACTGGCCCCGCGTCAGACCGACCGCGAGAGCCGCCTCGTGCTGCCCCTTGGGCAGCCCGTACACGCCCGAACGGACCAGCTCCGCGACCACCGACCCGTTGTAGAGGATCAGGGCGATCACGACCGCCCAGAACGGGGCGTCGGGCACCTTGAGCTGGGCCAGGAACAGCCAGAAGAAGATCATCATGAGCAGCACGGGGACGGCCCGGAAGAACTCGACGACCAGCCCTGAGAGCCAACGGACAAGCCGGACCGACGAGAGCCGCCCGACACCGAACAGCAGGCCGAACACGATCGCCCCCACGATCGCCACGCCCGCGGCGCGCAGGGTGTCGACGAGGCCGGGCAGGTAGAAGTTCTCCCACGCGTCGGCCGTGAAGATCGGCTGCCACTTCTCGGCGGCCAGCTGCCCCTCACGACCCAGCAGGACCAGCGCGTAGGCGGCGATCCCCGCCACCACGACCGCGCCCACGACGTTGCCGACCACGATGGTCCGGCGCCCCCGGGGACCCGGTGCGTCGAACAGGACCGTCTGCTGCTGCGCGCTCATCGCTTCACCGCCAGGCGGCGGGACAGCGCCGTCGTCGCGAGGCCCACCGGGATCACGAGGATGACGTAGCCGATCGCGAACGTCAGGAAGATCGCGATGATGACGTCGGAGTCGAACTCGATCATGGTCTTCATGAGGCTGGAGGTCTCCGTCGCGACACCGGCCGCGGCGGCCACGGTTGAGTTCTTGATGAGGGCGATGAGGACGTTGCCGAGCGGGGCGACCGACCCGCGGAACGCCTGCGGCAGGATGATGATCCGCGCGGCGGGCAGGAACGACAGGCCGATCGCACGCGCGGCCTCGGCCTGACCGATCGGCACGGTGTTGACCCCCGAGCGGATCGCCTCGCACACGAACGCCGCGTGGTACACCGCCAGGCCGACCACGGCGAAGCGGAAGAAGTTCGACGGGAAGTCGTCGGCGAGCTGGATCTTGAGCTGCCCCCAGACACCCAGGGTCAGGAACACCATGATGATCGTCAGCGGCGTGTTGCGGAACAGCGTGACGTACGTGGCACCTGCCCACTGCAGGCTCGGGATCGGGGAGATCCGCATGAGCGCGAGCACCGTGCCGATGACCAGCGCGAGGATCGCCGCCCAGAACGTGAGCTGGATGTTGACCCAGAACGCGCCCAGGACGTCGTAGGACTCGAAGAGTCGCAGGAACTGAGAGAGGTAGTCACCCACTACGGGTCACCCTTCGCGAGGTGCGGCGCGGACGCCGCACGGGACTGGACAGGGACGGTTGCCGGGCCGGACCCGCGCCTGTGGCGCGAGCCCGGCCCGGCAGCGGACCTGTCAGGCGCAGGCGTCCGGCGTGGGCGGGTTCTCCGAGGCGTTCGGGGTGTACCCGGTGCCCTCGGTCGCGCTCGTGATCGCTTCCTCCCACGAGCCGTCGTCGATCATCTCGGTGATCGCGGCGTTGATGTCCTCGCACCTGTCGCTGCTCTGCGGGATCCCGACGCCGTAGCGCTCGGTCGAGAACGGCGCCCCGACGACCTTGACCTTGCCCTTGTTCGCGGGCTGCGCCGCGAGGCCGGCCAGGATGATGTCGTCCGTGGTGACCGCGTCGACCTGGCCTGAGAGCAGGGCGGTCACGCACTCGGCGTAGCCCGGCTGCTCGAGGAGGTTCACGCCCGCGGCGTACTCGTCCTTGATGCGCTGCGCCGATGTCGAGCCCGTGACCGAGCAGAGGTTCTTGCCCTCGAGGTCCTCGGGCCCCTTGATGTCGGTGTTGTCCTCCGCGACGAGCAGGTCCTGCCCGGCGACGAAGTACGGACCGGCGAACGCGACGGTCTCCTTGCGCTTGTCGGTGATCGAGTAGGTCGCGAAGATCATGTCGACCTGGTCGGTGCTCAGCAGCGTCTCGCGCTGGGCCGAGGGAGCTTCCTTCCACTCGATCTGGTCCTCGGAGTAGCCGAGCTTCTCGGCGACGTACCGGGCGACGTCGGTGTCGAACCCGGTGTAGGTGTCGCCCTCCTTGAAGCCGAGGCCGGGCTGGTCGAACTTGATGCCGATCGTGATCTTCTCTCCGCCGGCGCTCGCGGACGAGCCGTCGGTCGAGCCGCCGCCGTCGTCGCTGCCTCCGCACGCGCTCAGGGCGAGTGCGGCGGTCGCGGCGAGAGCGACGAGCCCTCCGGTACGGGTGCGTGTGCGCATGGTGTCTTCCCCTTCGTCGGTGCCGAGCCGTCACGGGAGTCCTGGTGGTCACCCGCTGCGCCCGGCGGTCGTTGCCGGTCGAGCTGTTCGGTTGCTACAGGTGGGCCGGGCTCGTCGGTGAGCCCGGGGACCGTGGGGCGTGCCTTGTGCTGTGGGGACTGCTGGTGGTCGCGAGACCGGGTGGTGAGGTGGGCCGGGGCGGACGCGCCTGTGCGTCCGCGAGGGTGTCAGTGGGTGAGGATCTTGGACAGGAAGTCCTGGGCGCGGTGGCTCTTGGGGTTCGTGAAGAACTCCTCGGGTGGTGCCTCCTCGACGATCTGGCCGTCGGCCATGAACACCACGCGGTGGGCCGCCTTGCGGGCGAAGCCCATCTCGTGGGTCACGACGATCATGGTCATGCCTTCCTTGGCGAGGGCGACCATGACGTCCAGGACCTCGTTGATCATCTCGGGGTCGAGCGCCGAGGTCGGTTCGTCGAAGAGCATGACCTTGGGGTGCATGGCCAGGGCTCGGGCGATGGCCACGCGCTGCTGCTGCCCGCCCGAGAGCTGGGCAGGCATCTTGTCGGCCTGGTTCCCGATCCCGACCCGGTCGAGCAGGGCCAGGGCCTCCTTCTTGGCGTCCGCGGACCTCGTCCGACGGACCTTGACGGGCCCGAGCGTCACGTTGTCGAGGATCGTCTTGTGGGCGAAGAGGTTGAACGACTGGAACACCATGCCGACGTCGGCACGGAGCTTCGCGAGCTCCTTGCCCTCCTCCGGCAGGGGCTGGCCGTCGATCACGATCGTGCCGATGTCGATGGTCTCGAGCCGGTTGATGGCACGGCACAGCGTGGACTTCCCCGAGCCCGAGGGGCCGATCACGACGAGCACCTCGCCCCGGCGGACCGTGAGGTCGATGTCCTGCAGGACGTGGAGGTCTCCGAAGTGCTTGTTGACGCCGTGGAGCTCGACGAGCGGAGGCCCGAGCTCGTCGTCACGCGAGGGCGCGTCGGGTGGTGGCGAGGGTGTGGTGGGCGACGCGTCGGGAGCGTCGCTCGGGGTGGTCGGTTGCGCGTCCATTTCATGAACCTAAGGGGGTTTTGTTGCGCACGCCACCGTTTCCGGCAACAGTTCGGCAACGGACGGGCAACAGATGCCCGGCTGGTGGCGAAAGAGCGTTTCGGTCCGGCGCCCGGCGCGCCGTACCCTTGACGGTGATGTTCTCCACCGCCCTCCGCCCCGAAGACAGCCCCCTCGCGGGTCCCGCCGACGCGCCCGTGGTCGACCCGCCGGGGGTCGCCGCGACCGCGGTCCCCGCCGGGGGCTCGCCGGCGGCGGCGCAGCGGACCTACATGGTCCGTACCCTCGGGTGCCAGATGAACGTCCACGACTCCGAGCACATGGCTGGCATGCTCGAGGAGGCCGGCTACACCCGTGCGGAGGCCGCCGACGAGGCCGCGCACCGCGCCGACGTCGTCGTCATCAACACGTGCGCGGTCCGCGAGAACGCCGCCACCCGCCTGTACGGCAACCTGGGTCAGCTCGCGTCGCTCAAGGCCAGGCGACCCGGCATGCAGATCGCGGTGGGGGGTTGCCTCGCGCAGAAGGACCGGTCGGGCATCGTCGAGAAGGCCCCGTGGGTCGACGTCGTGTTCGGCACGCACAACCTCGACGCGCTGCCCGTGCTCCTGGAGCGCGCGCGGCACAACGAGGCCGCGCAGGTCGAGATCGCCGAGTCGCTCCAGGTCTTCCCGTCGACCTTGCCGACCAAGCGCGAGTCCGTGTACGCGGGCTGGGTGTCGATCAGCGTCGGCTGCAACAACACGTGCACGTTCTGCATCGTGCCGCACCTGCGCGGCAAGGAGCGCGACCGGCGCCCGGGCCAGGTCCTGGCCGAGGTCCAGGCGCTCGTCGACCAGGGCGCGATCGAGGTGACCCTGCTCGGGCAGAACGTCAACAGCTACGGTGTCGAGTTCGGCGACCGTGGTGCGTTCGCCAAGCTCCTGCGTGCGTGCGGCGAGATCGAGGGGCTCGAGCGCGTGCGCTTCACGTCCCCGCACCCGGCCGCCTTCACGGACGACGTGATCGCCGCCATGGCCGAGACGCCCAACGTGATGCCCCAGCTCCACATGCCGCTCCAGGCAGGGTCCGACCGCATCCTGCGGGCCATGCGCCGGTCCTACCGCTCCGAGAAGTTCCTCGGGATCCTCGACCGGGTGCGGGCAGCCATGCCCGACGCGTCGATCACCACGGACCTCATCGTGGGCTTCCCCGGGGAGACCGAGGAGGACTTCGCCGAGACCTTGCGGGTCGTCGAGGCCTCGCGCTTCTCCTCGGCCTTCACCTTCCAGTACTCGCAGCGCCCGGGCACCCCTGCGGCCACGCTCCCGGACCAGCTGCCCAAGGAGGTCGTCCAGGAGCGCTACGAGCGTCTCCAGGCGCTCCAGGACCGGGTCAGCGCCGAGGAGTCGGCCCGGCAGGTCGGCCGCACGGTCGAGGTCCTCGTGACCGTGGGCTCGGGCCGCAAGGACGGTGCGACGCACCGCCTGACGGGCCGCGCCGCCGACAACCGTCTGGTGCACCTCGCGGTGCCGGACGACGTCGTCGCCCTGATGGCCGGACGCGCCGACGCCGACGTCACGGCCGACGACCCGCGCCTCGCCGACGACCTGGACGCGCGGCTGCCCCGCCCCGGCGACATGGTCACGGTCGAGGTCACGCGTTCCGCGCCGTACCACCTCGTCGCGGACTCCGTGCTCGCCGGCGGCGCCTACGCGGTACGTCGCACGCGCTCAGGCGATGCCTGGGTGGCGCGCGAGAAGACGCGCCTCGGTGGTGGCGACGACCACGGTCACTCGCACGGCGCACCCGCGGCGGGCGGCCCCGTGAGCCTCGGCCTGCCGAGCCTGCGCCGCCCCTGAGGCCGCGGTGGCCCGGCAGCGGGACGGGCTCAGGTGGGCGGGAGCTGGCCGCCGATCGTGCTGAAGAGCTGCACCGCGGTGCCCAGCCCGCACGAGACGATCTGCCCGAGCTGGTCGTCGGTCGCGCCCTGCTCGAGGTCGACCGAGACCTCGGCGTACACGGCGAGACCCTGGCTCTCCTCACGGACGTAGACCTTGGGCCAGATGCGCTCGCGGTTCCAGTCGTTGACGGTCTGCAGGAGCGCGAGCCGGGCCGCCACGGGAACGGTCGTCGACCAGCGGCCGCGGACCTGGAGGATCTCCTCGTGGTCGCCCAGGAGAAGGAACCAGAACCGGTTCCCGTCCCACGTGCCCGTGACGTCGCCGTCGTCGTCGATGCGGAAGTGGTAGCCGCGCCGCGCGAGGTAGTCGCCGACGCGGCGGGTCGACAGCGGCGAGGGAACCTCGACGTCGACGGGGACGTCCTCGACGGGCTTGGGCCGGTGGTTGCCGAACAGGCGCGCGAGCCAGCTCGTCCGGGGGGCGGGGCTCACGGCGCCGACCTCGCAGGGTCCGGGTAGAACTCGTCGAGGGCGTCGAAGAACATCGAGCCCGTCGAGAGGCCGCACTGCAGGAGCTGGTCGAGCTGGTCGTCGTTCACGCCGTGCTCGAGGTCGACCGTGACCTCGGTGAACACGTGGACCATGCCGTTGTCCCGCACGCGCGTGTAGGCCTTGGGCCAGATGCGGTCCGCGTTCCACTCGTTGCAGAACTCGAGGATCTCCTCGAGGCGCTCGATGGTGATGTCCCGGTTCCATTGACCGCGCACCTGCAGGATCTCGTGGTGGGAGCCGAACAGCAGGAAGTAGAACAGCCGCCCGTGCCACAGCCCGCCCACGTCGCCCTCGGCGTCGATGAAGTAGCTGTACCCGGCGTCGGCGATCCACTCCAGGACGCGGGCGCGGTGCAGGGGCGTGGGGATCTTGTCGTGCTCGACGTCGGCGATCATGGTGCCGCCGAGCTCGCGGAGCAGGAGACTCTCGACCGAGGCGTGCAGTGCCGCGTCGTCGAGCGGGCTGCCGGCGCCCGAGGGCCCGTCGGCCTCGTCCCAGGCGTGCTCGTCGGGAGCGTCCTTCCTGCCCTGGTCGCCCGAGTCGTCTCGTCCTGCCTGGTGTCCCCGTCTGCCGCCGAAGAACCTCATGTGCCCACCCTACCTGCGCCCGCTGGGGATCGTCCTGCTCGCGGGGTAGCGTGGCGCGCGTGATCGTTCGCGCCGTCGCCCTGCCCGGTACCCCACTGCTCGTCCCGGGCGTCGCGGGCGGCGCCGAGGTCCTCGCAGAGTCCCGCGCCCAGGTCCTCGACGCGCTCCGAGAGCTCGTGCGAGACGCGCGGCGCGTCGTCGTCCTGGACTGCGGGGCGCGCACGGCGGGCGACCGACGGGGCGAGATGCGCCCGGGGCTGGAGGCGGCCGGGGTCGACCCGCGCTGGTGGGGCTGGGTACCGCGAGCCTCTGCCCCGGGCCTGCCCGTCGCGGGCGTCCCCGCGTCGGTCGCTCTCCTCGCCCTCGACGCGGCGGGCTGGGAGGGCCCGGTCGAGGTCGTCGAGCTGGGGACCGGGAGCGTCCCGGGGACCGGGGTCGCCCTGGTACGAGGCGTCCTGGCGGAGCCGGGGACGGGACTGGTCGTCGTCACGGGGGCACGGCCCCCGCAGCCCGACGGCGCCGCTCACCGCGCGGTCGAGGGCGCGGCAGGCGGCACGGCCGCGGGTGCGCGTGCGGCAGGCGGCACGGTCGAGGACACCGTGCTCGGGGAGCTCCGCGAGGCCTGGGCGCGCGATGCCCGGCACGCGACGGGCGAGTACGAGGAGCGTCTCTACGAGGTCGTGAGATTCGGCGTCCCTGCGGACGGCCCGGTTGCTACCGTGCCCCGGTGACCTCACCGCTGCGCGTCGTCGCCCTGCTCTTCCCCGGCTGCACCCAGCTCGACCTGACGGGGCCCGCCCAGGTCTTCGCGCGCCTTCCCGGTGCGCGCGTGGACCTGGCCTGGCGTGACACCGACCCGGTCGCCACGGACTGCGGGTGGTCGATCGTCCCGACCACCACGCTCGCGGACGCACCCCCGGCCGACGTGCTCTTCGTGCCCGGCGGGGACGGGACGTTCGACCTGCTGGGGGACG
Source organism: Oerskovia sp. NPDC057915 (assembly GCF_042887685.1). Classification (NCBI taxonomy): domain Bacteria; kingdom Bacillati; phylum Actinomycetota; class Actinomycetes; order Micrococcales; family Cellulomonadaceae; genus Oerskovia; species Oerskovia sp. NPDC057915. The sequence goes on from NZ_JBHVOS010000008.1 coordinate 52,533, forward strand.
AGGACGTGCTCGCCTTCCTGCGGCGGCAGGCGGCCGGCGCGCGGTGGGTGACCTCGGTCTGCACCGGGGCGTTCCTGCTGGCCGCGGCGGGCCTGCTCGACGGCTACCGGGCAACGACCCACTGGGCGTCCTTGCCGCTGCTCGCCGAGCTCGGGGCCGTCCCGGTCGCCGAGCGGGTCGTCGTCGACCGCAACCGTGTCACGGGAGCCGGGGTGACCTCGGGCATCGACTTCGCCCTCGTCCTGGCGGCCCGTGTCCACGGCGACGCCGTGGCCCGACGGCTGCAGCTCATGCTCGAGTACGACCCCCGTCCGCCGTTCGACGCGGGCTCGCCCGCGACGGCCGATCCCGCAGAGGTCGCCGCTATCCGGTCCGCGGTGCGCGACGCGCGATGGGGACGCGTGCAGGCGGCCGGGGCGCGCCGACTCGCCGCGGCACCGACCGCGGCGACGTGATCGGGGCGCCGCGGGCAGGACTGCCCGCGGGATGCACCGGTGTGCCGACCGGCCGGGGAGGTCCGGACCGGTCGGCACACCGGTGCCGCGCAGGTCAGCGGCGGCTCACCGACTCCGCCACCTGACCGGCCTCGTCGTCGCGGCCCAGGCGGCGCAGGACGCCGACGAGCTCGTTGCCCACGAGCGCACGGGAGGCCTGGTCGTGGGCGAGCCGGAACCCGTCGAGCGCCGACTCGAGCGCGAGGGCCGCGCTCCCGAGGTCGCCCGCGACGGCGCGCGTGGTCCCGGCCAGCCAGAACGCGTGCGCGGCACCGCTCAGGTCCCCCGCACGGGCGTACTCCTCGGCGACGGCCTCGGCGGCCGAGGACGCGTGCTCGTGCTCGCCGAGCGCGGCCAGGAGCCGGGCGCGCGTGTCGAGGAGCTCGCGGCGCTCACGGGCCGTCCGTTCCTCCTCCGCCGCGGAGACCGACCCCTCGGCGGGGCCGGCGCCGGTGGTGACCTCGGTGACGCCCCCCGGGCCCGTGGTGCCCTCGACGACGGTGCCACCCGCCTCCGCCAGAACCTTGTCGACGGCAGCGAGCCCTGTCCTCGCGGCACCTGCCTGCGCGGTGAGCCGTGCGTACGCCCGCACGACCGGGCCCCGGAACGCCGGAACCACGCCGCCGGCCCGCAGGAGCGCCACGGCACGAGGGAAGGCCGCGAGGGCGCCCTCGACGTCCTGCTCGGTCGCCGCGAGCTGCGCGGCCTCGGCCAGGGCGAAGCCCGCCAGATCGAGCGCACCCCTGGCCTCGAACGACGCGGCGGCCCGCTGGTAGAGGCCGGCGGCCCCGGCAGGATCGTCGGTGCTGAGGTCCTCCGCGAGGGCCAGGAGCGTCGCCGCGCCGTCGGCCTGCGCGCCGTCGTCCTGCGCGCCGTCGATCGCGGGCGCGGAGCTGGTGTCCGCGACGAGGGCCGAGATGTCGGCGGGTCCGCCCGTCGGCATAGGGGTCGGTGCGGTCCCTGCCTGGGCCGGGGAGGACGGTCCCGCCGGCACGGGCTCGTCGGTGCCCGTCGCCCCGAGCACGCTCAGGCTCACGGGCAGGAGCGTCGGGGTGGTCGCCCACACCGCCTCGGTGCGCTGCGCCGTCGCGCCGGTGCCGTTGCGGGCGTCGAAGGCCGCGGCGATCTCGCGCGCCTCGGCGTGCACCCAGGCGTCGAGCTCGGCGACCGTGGACGCCGGGACCTCGCGCAGCGCGACCGGACGCTCACCGTGCTCCGCCACGAGCAGCGACGTCGCCGTCCCGACGCTGAGGAGGAACGCCCAGCGGTCGCGGGGGGAGTCCGCGGTCACCAGGTTGTCCTGGTGCTCCACGATCCGGGTCAGTGCGCGCTCGACGTTGCCCGTCCGCGCGAGGAACTCGATGTGGCGGCCCTGCGGCCCCTCCATCGAGACCCCGTTGTCGAGGTGCCGCAGTCCTCGTCGGTGGGTGGCCGCCGCCTTGTCGGCGTCCCCCGTCTCGAGGTATGCGAGCTGGAGCCGGGAGAGCATGTCGCCCGGCTCGGTCGCGCACTCGGGGGAGCCCGCGAGCACCTGCTCCAGGAGACGGATGCCCTCGTCCACGCGCCCGGCGTCGAACAGGTAGGCGGCGCGGTCGCCCGGTTCGCACGCCTCGCACTGCGAGAAGTCGTCCCGGGGTGTCGCGACCCAGGCCTCGTACGCCGTCTCCGCGTCCTGCGTCCCCCGCTCGCGGGCCCACTGGAAGCGAGACATGGTCACGGCGTTCATGCCGTTGCCCGCGACGGCGTACCGGCGCTCCATGTCGTCGAGAGTCCGCTCGATCTGTGCGGCCGGGACGGCGGGGAAGTCCATGAGGTTGCCGACCATCCACTTGAACGACCAGAACAGCGAGTGCGTGTCCTGCTCGTCGAAGTGCTCCGGGTGCTCGTCCCACCACCGCAGGAGCTGGGTGAAGGGCAGGTAGGCCTTGGTGACCTCGTTGCCCCACACGTACGACTCGACCATGACGAACAGCGCGTACGCCCTGGCCTCGACGGGGCCGTCGGTCGTGATCCGTCCGAGCTCTGCCTCCGCCGCGGTGCTCCGGGCGATGCCGTACGGCATCTCGCGGACGTGGAACAGTGCTTCGTTGGCCTCGTGGACCGTTCGGGTCATCGGTTCTCCTCCAGGGGTGTCGTGCCGGGGCGCAGCGCGCGGTCGAGCAGCACGCCGAGCGAGCCGTTCATGAGGGTGGCCTCGGAGGCCCGCAGGGGCCGGCCGGACAGCAGCAGGGCGGTCACGTACAGGGACTGGGCGCCGGCCTCCAGGACCTGCGGGTCCGTCGTCGCGAGGAGCGAGCGGACGGTCTCGTTCGTGTCGTTGAGGACGAGCTGCCGCGACCGGGCGGGACCCGAGAGCTCGGCCAGCACCTGGCCCCAGACGTCGTCCGTCGCGTCGGCCGTGGCCCGGGCCTCGCGCTGGTGGTCGCCGTCGCGGTCGTGCAGGAGCATCGCGGGCAGCGCCGCGGGCTCGAAGGCACGCACGATCGCCTCGCAGTCCTGCGGTGCGAGCGCGTCGTGCACGGCCCGGACGGCGTCGGCGACCTCGAGCTCGCGCAGCGGGTCGACCTCCAGGAGCGCCTGGGAGACGTCGTCCGACGTCACGGGGGCCAGGCGCCACTGCGGGAAGCGCCGGGAGATGCGCTCGAGCAGGTCCGCGTCGTAGACGTACCCGCCGTTGACGAGGCCGAGCCCCTGGGCCGCGGCGACGGGTGCGACCCGCCGGAACTCCTCGACGCTCGGGGTCCACAGCAGGCGGGCCCCTTCCGGCAGGGTCGCCGCGAGGTCCGTGAGCGTGCCCGTCCCCTCGGTGGTCTCGAACGGCAGGACCCGGGCCGCGAGGTCGAGCATGTCGTCGTCCTGGAGGGCGAGCGCCCGCACGGCAAGATGGTGCACGCGCAGGAACGCGCGGCTCGTGGGCGAGCTCTCGGCCAGGGTGGCGAGCGCCCACGCCCGGACCTGGGCGCCGAGGGCCTCGCGCGTGGCGAGCAGCACCTCGTCCTCGTACAGTCCCTCGCGCGACGCGGTGGGGCGCAGCGCGGAGGCGTCCAGGACGCAGCGGACGAAGAACGCCCACGGCGGCAGGAGGTCGTCCACCCGGGTCCCCAGGAGCATGCGCTTGAGGTACACGCGGTGGCTCGAGGGCGTCGTGGGGGAGACCGCCGCGGGCAGCACGTACGCGACGCCCGTCAGGCCTGCGAGCGGGAGGTCGAGGTCGATGCGTGCCAGCGGCGTGAAGCCGAGCGTCTGCTCGGCGTACCGCGTCAGGGCCGCGTCGCGCTCGGCGGGCGTCGCGTGGCGCTCCTTCCACGGGAGGTCCGTGCCGCTGAGCCGGCGCCAGACCGTGGGCGAGGCATCGCCCGACGCCGGTGCGTCCCCAGCGGTCCCGGCGGCGTCGCCCGCCCCGGCTCCGCCGGCACGGTCGGCACCGTCGGCCAGGTCGAGCCGGACCTCGACCTGGAGGTCGACGGGAAGCAGCGACCCGAAGTCCTGCGCGAGCGCCGTGACGCTCTCCGGGGCGAGCCAGTGCTCCATGTCGCGGCGCGGACGCAGGCGGACGACGCTGCCGGGCTCGGCGGGGACCGCGGGGTCCTCGTCCGGGACCTCCGTCAGCTCGTAGCTGCCGTCCGCGAACCCGCGCCAGCGCACCGGGGCGGGAGCTGCGCCGTCGGGCAGGGTGCGCGCCGAGCGGGACGTGAGCTCGATCTCGTCGGCGACCATGAACGCGGACAGCAGCCCGATGCCGAACTGGCCCAGGAACTCCTCGCGGCCCGTGCCGAGCTCGACGTCGCGCTTGGAGCTGCGACCGATCGTCGCGAGCAGCTCGGCCGCCTCGGCGAGCGTCAGGCCCACGCCCGTGTCCGCGACCTCGAGCGACCCGTCGGGCAGGGGACGCAGCCGGATCGAGGCGGGGACGTCGTCCCCGTCGAGCTCCCGGCGCGCGGTGATGGCGTCCACGCCGTTCTGCAGGAGCTCGCGCAGGTACACGCGCGGGCTCGAGTACAGGTGACGGGCGAGCAGGTCGACGACGCCGTGCAGGTCGACCTGGAACGTGCTCGTCAAAGCGGCCGGTCCTCGACGAAGGTGTTCGCCTCGGAGGTGTCGGCGTCGGGGTCGGGGAACCGCTCGTCGAGCTGCTCGAAGAACTGCAGCCCCGAGTACAGGCCGCACTCGACGAGCTGGCCGAGCTGGTCGTCCGCGACGCCGAACTCCAGGTCGGTCGCGACCTCGGTGTAGACCGCGACCCGTTCGCCCTCGACCCGGCAGAAGACCTTGGGCCACACCTTGCGCTGGTTGAAGTCGTTGGCGAGCATGACGAGTCCCACGTGCTCCTCGGCGGGCAGCGTGCGGTGCCAGCGCCCGCGGACCTGCAGGATCTCCTGCTTCGCGCCCTGGACGAAGAAGTAGAAGACGTTCCCGTCCCAGCCACCGCCGAGGTCGCCGTCGTCGTCGATCCCGTAGTTCCAGCCCTTGCCCGCCAGGAAGGCCTCGACCCGGTCGCGCGAGAGCGGTGCGTTGGGGGTGCGGTCCAGGTCGCCGGGCTTGGTGAAGTAGCTCATGTCTCGTTCCTCGTCGTCGGTGGCCGCTGCGGTGCGGCGGCGAAGGCCGTGCGGGCGGGCACCTGCCCCTGTCCACCCACCCTGAGGAGCCTACGCAGAACCACCCACACCGGGACAGAGGGTTTCACCGGTCCGGCGCCCGCGTGGCGGTGCCGTACGCCGGGTACGGTTCTCGGATGCTCATCGTCGCCGTCGTCGGCCCCACCGCGACCGGGAAGTCGGACCTCGCCCTCGACCTCGCACAGGCCCTCACCCCTGCCGAGATCGTCAACGCCGACGCCTACCAGCTCTACCGCGGCATGGACGTGGGGACCGCCAAGGTGCCCGTCGACGAGCGGCGGGGGATCGCCCACCACCAGCTCGACGTGCTCGACCCCGCCGACGACGCGTCGGTCGCCGACTACCAGGGCGCGGCCCGTGCGGACCTCGACGCGATCACCGCACGCGGGGCGCGCCCGGTCGTCGTCGGCGGCTCGGGGCTCTACGTGCGCGCGCTCCTCGACGAGATGGACTTCCCCGGCACGGACCCGGCCGTCCGCGTCCGGCTCGAGGAGCGCGCCGAGCGCGAGGGCACCAGGGCGCTGCACACCGAGCTCGCCCGGTTGGATCCCGCGGCCGCGACGTCGATCGGTCCGTCGAACACCCGGCGCATCGTCCGCGCGCTCGAGGTCATCGCGATCACCGGCGAGCCCTTCACCGCGAACCTGCCGCGCCAGGAGTACGTCCGCCCGGCCGTGCAGATCGGGCTGGACTGCGACCGCGAGACGCTCGACGAGCGCGTCGCGGGCCGCGTCGAGCGGATGTGGGAGCACGGGCTCCTCGACGAGGTCCGCTCCCTCGCGCCGAGACTCGGACGGACCGCGGAACGGGCCGTCGGCTACGCCGAGGTGCTCGCGCACCTGCGCGGGGAGACCACGGCCGACGAGGCACGCGAGCAGATCACCGCGAACACGCGCCGGCTCGCCCGCAAGCAGATGGGCTGGTTCGGCCGCGACCCGCGCGTGCACTGGCTCGACGCGCAGTCGCCAACGCTGCTCGCCGACGCGCTCGAGATCGTCCGGGCCGCCGACGACGGCACCCTGGACGCGCGCACGGACGACCGCCCGACGCGCCGTAGTCTGGGCTCATGAGCCCCACGCCGCCCCGTTCGACGACCCGTTTCGCCAAGGGCCACGGGACCCGCAACGACTTCGTCCTGATCGCCGACGTCGACGGCAGCCGGGACCTCGACGCCGACCAGGTCCGGGCGCTCGCGGACCGCCGGTCCGGGATCGGCGGCGACGGCGTGATCCGGCTCGTACCCACCGCGTACGTGCCCGAGTCCGCGCAGGTCCTCGCGGAGGACCCCGACGCGATCTGGTTCATGGACTACCGCAACGCGGACGGCTCGATCGCGGAGATGTGCGGCAACGGGGTGCGCGTCTTCGCGGCCTTCGCCGAGCGGCTCGGTCTCGTGACCCTCGCCGCGGCGGAGGTCCACCCTGGTGCCGACGACGCGCAGGAGGCCCCTGCGGCTCCCCGCGTCCTCGCGGTCGGCACGCGCGCGGGCGTCAAGTACGTGCGCAAGGAGGCCAACGGCTGGTACGCCGTCGACATGGGCCCGTGGTTCCTGCCGGGCGGCCGCACAGCCCTCGACGAGGGCTTCGACGCCGCGGTCGCGATCTCGGGCTGGGACGTCCCGCGCCCCGCGCTGAGCGTCGACCTGGGCAACCCGCACACGGTCCTCGCGCTGCCGCAGGAGGACGAGCTCGAGGCCGCCGACCTCACGCAGGCACCGGTCGTCTCGCCCGAGCCGCCGCACGGCACCAACGTCGAGCTCGTCGTCCCGCTCGGTGAGGAGGTCTCGGTCGACGGGACCGTCGTCGGGCGCCTGCGCATGCGCGTGCACGAGCGCGGCGTGGGGGAGACCGAGTCCTGCGGGACGGGGGCGTGCGCCGCGGCGCTCGCGGTCCGCGCGTGGGGCGGCCCGGCCTCGCCCGACGTGTGGCTCGTCGACGTGCCGGGCGGCACGGTGCGCGTGACCGCCCTGGAGGGCGGCCGCGTCGAGCTCGCCGGACCGGCCGAGATCGTCTTCGGCGGCGAGCTGGACCTCGCGTCGTTCGGCCGCTGACCCACCCCGGGGCCCGACGGCGCCGCGCACCCCGCGTGCCCGGCGAGGGTCGGGCACGGGTCGGGTACGGGTCTCGTCGGCCGCGGCCGACGTCGGGCGCGGCCGCGGCGTTCGCACGTGCCTCGGACCGCGAGCCCTGCCGGCTCAGCCCGCGCGCGTGACCTCGAGCACCCGGAACCCCTTGGCGCTGGCGAGCTTGCCGACCGACAGGTCGTCGCCCAGGTTCTCGTCCAGCCAGGACATGAGCGAGTCCGCGCCGAGGTTGCGCTGCACCACGAGGTAGGCCTCGGTGCCGGGCTCCAGGCGCGGCAGCCAGTGGAGCAGCATGTCGTGGAGCACGTCCTTGCCGACCCGGATGGGCGGGTTGGACCAGATCGCCGCGAACCGGACGTCGGCCGGGACGTCCTCGGGGCGCACCGCGCGCACGTTCTCGAGCCCCAGCCGCGCGGCGTTGCGGCGCACCAGGTCGAGCGCGCGCTCGTTGACGTCGACGGCCCACACGGTCGCGGCGGGCGACTCGAGCGCCATGGTCAGCGCGACCGGGCCCCAGCCGCAGCCGAGGTCCAGGAGGTGCGCGGCGCCGTCGGGCCCGGACGTCGCGGGCGGGAGGTCCGGGACCGAGCGCAGGAGGACCTGCGTGCCCAGGTCCAGGCGGCCGGGGGAGAAGATGCCCGACGCGACCTCGACCGTGACCTCGCGGCCCGCGAGCCGGACCGTGAGCTCCCGGCGCTCCTCGGCGGAGGCGGGCTGCGCCGTGAAGTAGTGGTCGGGGGAGGGTTCGGGCGTCGCTTCAGGGGTCATGTCGGGAGGTGTCACGAGGACCGATCCTATCGGCCGGTGCTCGACCCGCCGCGGTATCGCGGGCCTGCCCCGACGGTCGGTCCGCGCTGCGCCCTGGGACGAACCGCGACCCGACGGGGCGAATTGGTTCGCGCCGGGACGATCCGGCGTGCCACGCTTGTTGTACGACATGCCGACCGGAGCCTCTCCGGACGGACCGACCGGCCCAGGTCACCTCGACCCGGGCCGGACCCTCAGCTGAAAGGCGGCCCATGACCCAGACCCCCGCGAACCCCACCCCCGAGACCGCACCGGAGAGCGCGCGCCCCGAGCGCGACATCGCCGGGGACGTCGTGGCACGGGTGCTCGCACGGGCGGGTACCGCGCGCGCCGAGGGAGGCACCCAGCACTCCGTCCACGACGGGGACCAGCTCGAGCTCGCCGAGCGCACCGCGCTGCGACGGGTCGCGAACCTGTCGACCGAGCTCGAGGACGTCACCGAGGTCGAGTACCGGCAGCTGCGCCTCGAGAAGGTCGTGCTGGTCGGTCTGTACAGCGGCAGCGGCGACGCCGCGGCGGCCGAGGCCGAGGTCTCGCTCCGCGAGCTCGCGGCGCTCGCCGAGACGGCCGGCTCCCAGGTGCTCGACGGCGTGCTCCAGCGGCGCCAGAAGCCGGACCCCGGGACCTACCTCGGGTCGGGCAAGGCCGAGGAGCTCGCGTCCGTCGTGGCCGTGAGCGGCGCGGACACCGTCGTGATCGACGGCGAGCTCGCGCCCTCCCAGCGCCGCGCGCTCGAGGACATCGTCAAGGTCAAGGTCGTCGACCGGACCGCGCTGATCCTCGACATCTTCGCCCAGCACGCCAAGTCCCGGGAGGGCAAGGCGCAGGTCGAGCTCGCGCAGCTCGAGTACCTGCTCCCGCGCCTGCGAGGCTGGGGCGAGTCGATGTCCCGCCAGGCCGGTGGCCAGGTGGGTGGTGCCGGTGCGGGCATGGGCTCGCGCGGACCCGGTGAGACGAAGATCGAGCTCGACCGACGTCGCATCCGCGACCGCATGACCAAGCTGCGCCGCGAGATCGCCGCGATGGCGCCGGGCCGTGAGACCAAGCGGTCCTCGCGCAAGCGCCACGCGATCCCGTCGGTCGCGATCGCCGGATACACCAACGCGGGCAAGTCGAGCCTGCTCAACGCCCTCACGGGCGCGGGCGTGCTCGTCGAGAACGCCCTGTTCGCGACCCTGGACCCCACGGTCCGCCGCGCGCAGACCGAGGACGGGCGCGTGTACACGCTCGCCGACACGGTCGGGTTCGTGCGGTCCCTGCCGCACCAGCTCGTCGAGGCGTTCCGCTCGACGCTCGAGGAGGTCGGCCAGGCAGACCTGCTGCTCCACGTCGTCGACGCGGCGCACCCCGACCCCGAGGGGCAGATCGCGGCCGTCCGCCACGTCCTCGCCGACATCCCGGGCATCGACCAGGTGCTCGAGGTGGTCGTGCTCAACAAGGTCGACGTCGCCGACCCTGACGTCGTCGCGCGCATCCGCGGGCGCGAGCGCCGCACGATCCTCGTCTCGGCGCACACCGGGCAGGGGATCGACGACCTGCTGCAGCTCATCTCCGACGAGCTGCCGCGACCCGACGTCTCGATCGACGTCGTGGTGCCCTACCACCGCGGCGACCTGGTCAACCGCGTGCACCTCACGGGCGAGATCGACCTCGAGGAGCACGTCGAGACCGGGACGCGCCTGCTGGGCCGCGTCGACGAAGGGCTCGCGCTCGAGCTCAACGCGGTGGCCGTCCGGGCCTAGCCGTCCGCGGGGGCCACCGTCCCGGCGCTCCATGAGCCCTGTCGGTGGCCCCACGTAGACTTCCGGGGTGCCCGAGGAGACCACCACCACCCTGACCACGGGCCCCGCGACCCCTGACGTCGAGGAGCTGCTCGACCTCGCCGTCGGCGCCCTGGGCGGCGGCCGCCGCGCCGGGCAGCACCAGATGGCCGTGGACGTCGCGCGGACGATCGACGGGTCGGGCGGCCCCGACCACCTGCTGGTCCAGGCCGGGACGGGTACCGGCAAGTCCCTCGGGTACCTCGTGCCGGCGGTGCGGCACGCCGTCTGCGAGGACGAGCGCGTCATCGTCTCGACCGCGACCCTCGCGCTCCAGCGCCAGATCATCACGCGCGACCTGCCGCTCGTCGCCCAGGCCGTCGCGGACCGCCTGCCGCGCCCCCCGCGGATCGCGCTCCTCAAGGGCTGGCACAACTACCTGTGCCAGCACAAGATCGAGGGCGGCTACCCGGCCGACGAGCCCACGCTGTTCGACCTGCCCACTGGCGGCGAGCGCGCGGGCGTCGCCGAGCACCCGGCGCCCGGTGCCGCGTCGGGGGCCGCGGCCCTGGGGGAGCAGGTCGTGCGCCTGCGCGAGTGGGCGCAGGAGACCACGACCGGGGACCGGGACGACCTCGTGCCCGGCGTGTCCGACAAGGCGTGGCGCCAGGTCTCGGTCACGGCGCTCGAGTGCTTGGGCTCCAAGTGCCCGCTGATCGACGACTGCTTCCCCGACCAGGCCCGCACGAGCGCCCGGGAGGCCGACGTCGTCGTGACCAACCACGCCATGCTGGGCATCGCCGCGTCGGGGTCGCCCGGCGTGCTGCCCGAGCACGGTGTCGTGGTCGTCGACGAGGCGCACGAGCTCAGCGACCGCGTCACGGCCGCTGCGACCGCGGACCTCTCCGTGCCGATCATCGAGCACGCCGCGCGCCTCGCGCGCCGCCACGGCGGCGTCCAGACGACGGACCTCGACCTCGCGACGGGAGCGTTCGGGACCGTCGTCGCGTCGCTTCCCGCGGAGCGCTTCCCCGACGGCCTGCCCGACGACGCGCGCTCGGCCGTGGCCGCCGTCCGCGACGCCGCACGCACCGTGCTGAGCGCGCTCAAGCCCGACACCTCGGGCGGCCCGCAGGCCCAGCCGGACACCGGCATGAAGATGGCCCAGGCCACCATGCTCCAGGTCTTCGAGATCGCCGAGCGCATGGCCCAGGACCCCACGGGACACGACGTCCTGTGGTGCTCGCGCGCGGGCGACGACGGCCGGTGGAGCGGGGACGGCGTGAGCAAGCTCCACGCCGCGCCGCTCGCGGTCGCGGGCCTCATCCGCACGCACCTCCTGACCGAGCGCACGGGCGTCTTCACGTCGGCGACGCTCGCGCTCGGCGGCACGTTCGACCCCGTGGCCCGCTCGCTGGGCCTCGACGACGACGGTGCCACCTGGACCGGCGTGGACGTCGGCAGCCCGTTCGACTACCCCCAGCAGGGCATCCTCTACATCGCCAAGCACCTGCCCCAGCCCGGTCGCGAGGCTGCCACGGACGGCCAGCTCGACGAGATCGCCGACCTCATCACAGCAGCCGGGGGCCGGACCCTCGGGCTCTTCTCCTCGCGCCGGGCGGCGCTCGCGGTAGCCGAGGCCATGCGCGAGCGTCTCGACGTCCCGATCCTGTGCCAGGGGGAGGACCAGCTGCCGACGCTCGTCAAGGAGTTCGCCGCGGACCCCGCGACGTGCCTGTTCGGCACGCTCTCGCTGTGGCAGGGCGTGGACGTCCCGGGCCCGAGCTGCCAGCTCGTCCTGATCGACCGGATCCCCTTCCCGCGTCCCGACGACCCCGTGAAGTCGGCCCGTGCCCGCGCGGTCGAGGCCGCGGGCGGCAACGGCTTCATGCAGGTCTCGGCGAACCACGCCGCGCTGCTGCTCGCGCAGGGGGCGGGACGGCTCATCCGCTCGACCGCCGACCGCGGGGTGGTCGCGGTCCTCGACCCGCGCCTGGCGACCGCCCGCTACGGCTCCTACCTCACGAGGTCGATGCCGGACTTCTGGACCACGACCGACCGCCGTGTCGTCCTCTCTGCGCTCGAGCGCCTGTCCGCCCTAGGCTGAGACCTGGCAGTCCACGCAAACGGACGTCGCGACGCTCGTGCAGCGACCGACGCCGTGCGCTCAACGTCCAGGAGGCACAGTGCCCGCCCGTACCACCAAGCTCGCGATCGTCGGCGCAGGTTCCGTCGGATCGACCCTCGCCTACGCGGCGCTCATGCGTGGAGCCGCTCACACCGTGAGCCTGCTCGACATCAACAGGACCAAGGTCGAGGCCGAGGTCCTCGACCTCCAGCACGGCATCCAGTTCATGCCCATGGCCAAGGTCGAGGGCTCCGACGACGTCGCGGTGTGCGCCGACGCCGACGTCGTGGTCTTCACGGCCGGTGCCAAGCAGAAGCCCGGACAGACGCGCCTCGACCTCGCCGAGGCGACGATCTCGCTCGTGCGCAAGATCCTGCCCGGGCTCGTCGAGGTCGCCCCCAACGCCGTCTACATCATGGTGACGAACCCGGTCGACGTGGTGACGTACGCGGCCCTCAAGTACTCGGGCCTGCCGCCGAACCAGCTCTTCGGGAGCGGCACGGTCCTGGACTCGTCCCGGCTGCGCTTCCTGGTCGCGCAGCACTGCGGCGTCGCGGTGCAGAACGTGCACGCGTACATCGCCGGGGAGCACGGGGACAGCGAGATCCCGCTCTGGAGCTCTGCGACGATCAGCGGGGTGCCGCTGCTCGAGTGGCAGGGGCTGAAGGGGCGGGGGCCGCTCACGGCCGAGGTGCGCGAGGACATCGCGCACGAGGTCGTGCAGTCGGCCTACCGCATCATCGAGGGCAAGGGGGCGACCAACTACGCGGTCGCGCTCGCCGCGACCCGCATCATCGAGGCCGTGCTCGACGACGAGCACCGGGTCCTGCCGGTGTCCTCGCTCCTCGAGGACTTCCACGGGATCAACGACGTCTGCCTCTCCGTCCCGTCGCTGCTCGAGCGGCGAGGGTGCGGTGAGCGGATCGAGGTCCCGCTGTCCGACCACGAGCTCGCCGGACTCCGCGCGTCCGCGGAGTCGGTCCGGGCAGTGGCCAAGAGCTTCGGGCTGTAGCCGTCTTCCCGGTGCCCGCGGAGGGCACCGGGCACGACGAAGGGGACGACCCGCCGGGCCGTCCCCTTCGTCATGCCCGCCGACGCTGGCCGCGACACGGCCACCGTGCCGGTGTGCTCAGAGGCTCCGCAGGACCGAGACGACCCGACCGAGGATCTGGGCGTCGTCCCCCGAGATGGGCCGGTACGCCGCGTTGTGCGGCATGAGCCACACGTGCTTGTCGATGCGCTTGAACGTCTTGACGGTCGCCTCACCGTCGATCATCGCCGCGACGATCTCCCCGTTCTCGGCGACGGGCTGGCGGCGCACCACGACCCAGTCACCGTCGCAGATCGCAGCGTCGATCATCGAGTCGCCGGCCACGCGGAGGAGGAAGAGCTCACCGTCCCCCACGAGCTGGCGGGGGAGCGGGAAGACGTCCTCGACCACCTGCTCGGCCAGGATGGGGCCACCGGCCGCGATGCGTCCCACGACGGGCACGTACGACGGCGTGGGGCGCTCGGGCGAGTCCTCCGACGCGTCGATGCCCTCGACGCGCGGGAAGGCGCTGCCGGGGAGTGCGGCGATCGTCCGCGCGTCGTCGTGCTGGACGACCTCGATCGCGCGCGGGCGGTTCGGGTCGCGGCGCAGGTACCCCTTGCGCTCGAGCGTCGTGAGCTGGTGCTTGACGCTCGAGGGGCTCGTGAGGCCCACGGCCTCGCCGATCTCGCGCATGCTCGGCGGATAGCCCCGCTGGTCGACCGACGCGCGGATCGTCTCGAGCACGAGGCGCTGGCGCGGTGTGAGACCGTCGCCGCCCGTCGTGCCGTCGGGCAGCTCGTGCACCTTCGCGAGCCTGCCCGTGGTGTCGGCCACCCGTCCCGCCATCGTCGTCTCCGCCCTGCTCGGCCGTCTCGGTCCCTGTCCTGCGAGCGGCACCGTGAGCGGCACCGGCTCTGACGTGGCCGACCGGGCTCTCGTCAGCCCGTGCGCGGGGAGCCGCGCCACGAGCGTCCGACATATCGGACGACCAGTACTCGAACAGCGTAGGTCACCGGGCGACACGAATCAAACACATGTTCGAGCATGTCTCGACATTCGCTCCCGACGGTGATAGAAATCGTACAGATGTTCGACGTACAGGTGTTCGAACCGACCGGGGAAGGCGGTTCGGGCGCCACGGGCGAAGGAGTGGGAATGAGTGCGATCAGTGCGATGGGCGCTTCCGATGGCTGGCGCGTCGAGCGACGGCCCGGCACGCAGGTCGAGGCTCCGCTGAGGCTGACGGCGCGGGGACGCCTCGTGCTCGTCCTGCTCGTCGCGGCGGTCGTCGCGCTCGGGGCCCTGTGGGGCGCTCGTGCGGTCGCGTCCGGGCCGGGCGAACCGGTCGAGGTGCGGATCCACGTCGTCCAGGCGGGGGAGACGCTGTGGCAGCACGCCTCGGCCCTGGCTGCGGGGGGACGCGACGTCCGCGACGTCATGGCGGACCTCGCCGAGCTCAACAATCTGTCCTCGACCGGGCTGCAGGTCGGTCAGCAGCTCCTGCTCCCGGTCGACCCGGACTTCGGGCGCTGACCCGCGGCACGCTGACTCGAGGCGCGTCGACCCGCGGCGCGGGCCTGTGCTGCGGCGGTCCGGGTGGGCCGGGGGTCGGTTCGAACCCAGACGGCTCGTCGGGCGACGTGAGGCCTCTCGGCGTCAGGGCTTGCGCGATTGCATTAGGTTCCCCTAAGTTAGTACTGCCTCACCAACCCGGCTGGGGGGTCGGTCGGTGAGGGGGAGACGCGCCACGCGCGTCTCCGCAGTTGCGTCGACGTCAGCGAGGCGAGTCGCGGACGTGAGATGGGGACGGGGGCGTCCCGACGGAGGTGGCCGGTCATCGGCCACCTCCGTTCTCATGTGCCATGACACATCTCTCAGGGGCCAGTACGCATCGTGACCGTCCTGCGAGGCGAGGCGCCTTGCGCCCTGTCGAGGTCGAGACATAGGTTCGGGACGCACCGTTCCGCGGCGTCCGCCCCGGAAGCCTCGCGCAGACCCACAGGAGTATCGCCTCATGCACTGTCCGTTCTGCCGGCACGCGGACTCACGGGTCGTCGACTCGCGCACCTCCGACGACGGTGCGTCCATCCGTCGTCGCAGGCAGTGCCCGGCGTGCAACCGCCGCTTCACCACGATCGAGACGGCGAGCCTGTCGGTCGTCAAGCGCTCGGGCGTGACCGAGCCCTTCAGCAGGGAGAAGATCGTCACGGGCGTCCGCAAGGCCTGCCAGGGGCGCCCCGTGAACGAGGACGACCTCGCCGTGCTGGCGCAGAAGGTCGAGGAGTCGCTCCGGGCCGGGGGGAGCGCGGAGCTGGACGCCTACGAGATCGGCCTCGCGATCCTCGGGCCTCTCCGAGAGCTCGACGAGGTCGCCTACCTGCGTTTCGCGAGCGTCTACCAGGCCTTCGACTCGCTCGAGGACTTCGAGACCGCGATCAACTCGCTCCGGGCCGAGCGCGAGGAACGCGCGGCGACCTTCGGCGGGGCGGGGGCGCGCCCGACGGGTGACGAGCCCGCCGACGACGTGGTGCCCGACCTGGCCTGAGCCGTCGGGCATGGTCCGCCGCCGGTTCCCCGGGGTCGACCGGCTAGAGGTCGCTCGAGCGGGCTGCCCAAATGTTGATCCCCGTGTCCAGGGGACGGCGGCTCCCGTCGGGGGCGACCTCGGTCGTCACGGCGTCGACGGCTGCCAGCTCGTCGTCCGTGAACGGCGGCGCACCGAGCGCTGCGAGGTTCTCGTCCACCTGGGCGGTCGTCCGGGCACCCACGAGGACCGACGTGACGCGCGGGTCGCGCAGCGTCCAGGCGATCGCGGTCCGGGCGAGGGGTTCCCCGCGACGGTTCGCGACCTCGCGCAGCGCGCGGATCCTCGCGAGGTTCTCGGGGGCTAGGTGCTCGGGACGCAACGAGACCGAGCGGGCAGCGCGCGAGTCGGGTGGTACGCCGTCGAGATACCGGTCGGAGAGCATGCCCTGGGCCAGCGGCGAGAAGACGATCAACCCGGTCCCCGAGTCGCCCGCGACGTCGAGCAGGGTGCGGCCACCCTGGCCGGGCGCCTCGATCCACCGGTTCAGCATCGAGTACGACGGTTGGTGCAGCACCAGGGGAAGGCCGAGGTCGTCCGCGACCGCGAGGGCCTCGCTCGTGCGTTCGGCAGAGTACGAGGAGATGGCCGCGTAGGTGGCCCGCCCCGAGGAGACCGCCGTGGCGAGCGCGCCGATCGTCTCGTGGAGCGGGGTCGTCGGGTCGAACCGGTGGGAGTAGAAGACGTCGACGTGGTCGGTGCCGAGGCGGCGCAGCGACGCGTCGAGCGACGACAGCAGGTACTTGCGCGACCCGCCCTCCCCGTACGGCCCGGGGCCCATGCGGTAGCCCGCCTTGGTCGAGACCAGGAGCTCGTCGCGGTGCCCTCGGAGGTCGTTCGCCAGGACGCGCCCGAAGGCGGCCTCCGCAGAACCCGGCGGCGGGCCGTAGTTGTTCGCGAGGTCGAAGTGCACGATGCCGCGCTCGTACGCGTGCAGGACCAGCTCACGCTGCGCCGAGTACGGGGTCGCTTCCCCGAAGTTCTGCCAGAGCCCGAGGGAGAGGCGGGGGAGGACCAGACCGGAGCGCCCGGCGCGGGCGAACGGCATCCCGGAGCCCGGCTCCGGCGCTTTGTGCGACATGTCTCGACCGTACCCGGTCGTATTCGCTGGCGTTACCCCGCCGGGTGCGACAGGCTGGGGCACGGGAGCGCCCGACGGCGCACCTGTACCACCGAGAGAAGGAGGCCCGCCGATGACGACGTCGAAGGACGAGACACCCGGGACCACGCCCAGCGAGGACGCCAAGGCGAAGTTCCGCGAGGCGCTGGACCGCAAGAACGCCGCGAGCCACCGCACCGCGGACGCAGGCTCGAACACGGGCTCGGTCCACGGGTCGGAGACCGTCGGACCTGTGCAGCGCACGTTCCGCCGCAAGTCCGGCTGAGTGTCGGCCGGGAACCGGGAGGTTCCCCCGCACCCGCACAGCATGAGGAAGGGGACCAGCCCGACGGGCTGGTCCCCTTCCTCATGCTGTGCGGGTTGCCCCGGTCAGGACAGGACGCGCAGCTTGACGGTCGCGTCCATGGCCTGCAGCTCCGCGATGGCGGCGGGCAGGAGCTCCGCACCGACATCGGTCACCACGTAGCCGAGCTCCCCGCGCGTCGCGAGCATCTGGCCCTCGATGTTCGTCCCGTGCTCGGCGAGGACCGCGTTGACGGCCGCGAGCACGCCCGGCGTGTTGCGGTGCAGGTGGGCGATGCGGCTCACACCGGTGCTCTGCTCGAGCGCGAGGTTCGGGATGTTGACGCTCAGGGTCGTGGAACCGGTCGCGAGGTAGTCGCGGAGCTTGCCCGCGACGAACTGGCCGATCGACTCCTGCGCCTCCTCGGTCGACCCGCCGATGTGCGGGGTCAGGATGACGTTCGGGAGGCCGCGCAGCTCCGAGTCGAAGTGGTCGCCGCGCTTCTTGGGCTCCTCGGGGAACACGTCGATGGCCGCCCCCGACAGGTGCCCGGAGAGGATCGCCTCGCGCAGCGCGCCGGTGTCCACGACGAAGCCGCGCGACAGGTTGAGCAGGATCGCGCCCTGGCGCATGCGCGAGATCTGCTTCTCGCCGAACAGGCCGGCGTTGCCGCCGCGCCCGTCGACGTGGAGCGTGACGACGTCCGCCGTCTCGAGGAGCTCGTCGAGGCTGTCCATGCGACGCGCGTTGCCCAGGGCCAGCTTCTCGGCCGTGTCGTAGAAGACGACCGACATGCCCAGGGCCTCGGCGACGACCGAGAGCTGCGTGCCGATGTTGCCGTAGCCGATGATGCCCAGCGTGCGACCGCGGACCTCGTGGGCGCCCTCGGCGGACTTGTCCCAGACGCCGTCGTGCAGCGCACGGTCGCGCTCGGTCAGGCGGCGGGTCAGCGCGATGATCTCGGCGAGCGCGATCTCGACGACCGAGCGCGTGTTCGAGAACGGCGCGTTGAAGGTCGCGACGCCGTGGGAGGCCGCGGCCTTGAGGTCGATCTGGTTGGTCCCGATGCAGAACGCGCCGATCGCGATCAGGTCCGGGGCGGACTCGATCACGCGGGCCGTGACATTGGTCTTGGACCGGATCCCGAGGATGTTCACGCCCTCGAGGGCTTCGATCAGCTCGGACTCGTCCATGGCCCCGGTGCGCACGGTCACGTCGATACCGGCGGACTCGAGGATCGAGGTGGCGAGAGGGTGCAGGTTTTCAAGGAGGAGGGCACGTAGCACGTGTCTATGGTGCGCCGAGTTGCTGCGAGCACCAAACGAGTCTTGTCCCTCGGACGACGCGATCTCCTCCGGTCAGTCGGCGAGCCCGCGGGGGAGCGGGCGGGAGTGCACGACCACGAGACGCTGGGTCGGGCGGGTCATCGCGACGTAGAGCTCGGAGGCCCCGGACGTCGCCGCTAGGACGTCGGCAGGTTCCAGGAGGACCACCGCGTCGAACTCGAGCCCCTTGGCCTGGGTCGGGCTCAGGACCGTGAGCGCCGCGCCCAGGGCACCCTCGACCTCGGCCGCGGGGCCCGACAGCAGCGGGTCGACGGCGTGGGCACGGGTCAGGTGCTCACGCACTCCCGCGACCCGGTCGGCCGGGGCGACGACCGCGACCCTGCCCGCGCCGTCGGGCCCGACGAACTCCGCGAGGGCCGACCGGACCCGGACCGCTACCTCGGTCAGCGGATCCTCGCCGTCCGGCACCGGAGCCAGGACGAGCGCTCCCGGCACGTCGCGCGCCGAGGTGAGCGACGACGTCGGCAGGCCGTGGGCCGCGGCGAAGCGCTGCGCGGTGTCCGCGATCTGCGTGGGCGTGCGGTAGTTCACGGTCAACGTCGCAAGACGCCACGAGGTGCGCAGCAACGGGTCGAGCATGCTCGCCCACGACCGGGCCCCCGCGAGCGACGACGTCTGGGCGACGTCGCCGACGATCGTCATGGACCGCGTGGGGCAGCGGCGGACCAGGGCGCGCCACGCCATCGCGGACAGCTCCTGGGCCTCGTCGACCACGACGTGCGCGTAGGTCCACGTGCGGTCCTGCGCGGCCCGCTCGGCAGTGGTCAGGCGAGAGCCGCCGCCGGCGAAACGGTCGGCGAGGATCTCCGCGCCCACGATCCCGCCGCCCGCACCGGACGACTCGAGGACCTGACGTGCGTAGTCCAGGCTGGCAGCCCGCTCCGCCGCCTCGGCCTTGGCCTGGGCCCGTGCGGCCTGGTCGTCCTCGCCGAGGAGCTCGGCGGCCTCGTCCAGGAGCGGGACGTCGGCAGGGGTCCACGGCGAGCCCTTGGCGCGCACCAGCGCAGCACGGTCCGTGCGCGACATGTCGGGGGCGGCCTCCGCGAGCCGGTGCGGCTTGACGAACAGGTCCTCGATCAGACGCTCGGGCGTCAGCGGCATCCACGCGAGGTTGAGGGCGATGCGGATCTCGCGCTGGTGGCGCAGGTCGTCGATCACCTCGGCCCGCTCCTCGGGGGCGACCGGGCCGCCGAGCTGCGCCACGTACTGGTCGGCGAGGCGGCCCAGCATCTCGCGCACGAACGGGACGCGGGCGAGGTTGTGCGGCTTGTGGGTGCGGTGGGCCTTGGCGATCGCCTCGCGCACGTCCGCTCGCCGGATCACGAGGTCGTGCCCGTCGACGCGCAGGTGCTGGTCCTCGGCGGGGACGCGCTGCCGCGCGCGGACGGCCCGCTGGACGACCCGGGCCCACGACGCGCGGCCCTTGATGCGCGCCACCTCGGGGGACTCCTCGCCGTCGGCGACGAGGCCCGGGAGGAGCTCGGCGACGGTCGTGCTCACGACGCCGGTCTCCCCGAGCGAGGGCAGGACCTGGTCGATGTAGTGCAGGAAGGACAGGCTCGGCCCGACGAGGAGCACGCCCGAGCGCTCGAGCAGGCGCCGGTGCGCGTACAGCAGGTAGGCGGCGCGGTGCAGCGCGACCGCGGTCTTGCCCGTGCCCGGCCCGCCCTGCACCACGAGGGCCCCGGCGAGCTCGGAGCGGATGATCGCGTCCTGCTCGGCCTGGATCGTCGCGACGATGTCGCCCATGCGGCTCGTCCGGCCGGCGGCCATCGCGGCGAGCAGGGCCCCCTCGCCCGACAGGGACGACTCGGCGACGGTTCCCGACGTGAGGTCCAGGACCTCGTCCTCGATGCTCGTGACCGACCGCCCCTGGGTCACGAGGTGGCGGCGTCGCCGGACCCCGTCGGGGTGCGCCGCGGTCGCGCGGTAGAAGGACTGCGCGGCAGGAGCACGCCAGTCGGTGAGGATCGACGTGTGCTCCTCGTCGGACAGGCCGATGCGCCCGACGTAGCGGGTCGCGCCGTCCTCCAGGTCGAGGCGGCCGAACGCGAGCCGGTCCTCGACCGCCTCGAGCTGGGCGAGACGGTCCTCGTAGAGGGTCGCGAAGGCGTCGCGCTCGCTGCGGTTCTGGGGAGATCCGGAGGGGCCGGACCTGCGCACCCCCGCCAGCCGCGAGCGGGTCGAGGCCCGCAGCTCGTCGAGCCGCGCGTAGAGCGTGTCGACGACGCCCTGCTCGGTGATGATCTCGTGCTGGCGGTTCGACGTCGGGACGTCCTCCGGCCGGACCTTCTCGCCGGTGGTCGACGCCCCGCTCGTCCGGTCGCTCGTCTCGCGCACGCTGTTCCGTCCTGTCGTCTGGTCCCTCGCGGTCCGCTCGCGCACCCCGCGACGCAGCCGTCCATTATTGCCGATCACGCACGTACCGGGCACCACCCGCCCCGCGCGTGGACACGCTCTCCCGAGAGGGCGCGGG
This sequence comes from Oerskovia sp. NPDC057915, assembly GCF_042887685.1. NCBI lineage: Bacteria > Bacillati > Actinomycetota > Actinomycetes > Micrococcales > Cellulomonadaceae > Oerskovia > Oerskovia sp. NPDC057915. The sequence goes on from NZ_JBHVOS010000008.1 coordinate 73,263, forward strand.
CTGCGCGGTGCGGGCCGCACCTCCCAGCACGAGGCGCCCGCGTCCTCTACGATCGGGAACCATGGCGACTGACCGGAGGCGCGCGTCGTGGTGACTGAGCCCTTGTCGCCCCGTCCGGAGAGCGGGACTCCAGGCGTCCTGTCCCCCGAGGACCTCCTGCGCGTCCTGCTGGTCGAGGACGACGACGGAGACGCGGTCCTCGTGGAGGAGCTCCTCGACGACGCACGGGTCAAGGTCGAGCTGCACCGGGCGAGGAGCCTCGACGTCGCCCTCGAGATGCTGCGCCTGCACGACGTGCACTGCGTGCTGCTCGACCTCGGCCTCCCGGACGCGGTGGGCCTCACCGCGGTCGAGCGCCTCCAGTCCCGTCAGGACCCGCCGGCGCTCGTCGTGCTCACCGGGCACACCGGGATCGACCTCGGGGTCCAGGCCGTGGCGGCGGGCGCCGACGACTACCTGGTCAAGGGCGAGGTCGACGGAGACCTTCTGGGTCGATCGGTCCGCTACTCGGTGCAGCGCCGCCGGTCCAAGGAGCAGCAGCGCGCGCTGTACCGCAGCGAGGTGCGTGCCGCCGAGACCGCCCGGCTCGAGCACGCCCTGCTGCCCAAGCCGCTCGTGACGGACGAGACGATCGCCGTGATGGTGGGCTACATCCCCGGCGGCAACGGCCTGCTGGGCGGGGACTTCTACGACGCGGTCGAGCGGCCCGACGGGAGCGTCCTGTGCCTGATCGGCGACGTGGCCGGGCACGGCCCGGACGAGGCGGCGCTCGGCGCGACCCTGCGCACCGCGTGGCGCACCCTCGTCCTGTCGGACGTCGAGCCCGCCGAGATCCTGCCCCTCGTCGAACGTGTCCTGGTCCCGGAGCGTGCCCGGCCCGAGGTGTTCGTGACCCTCTGCCAGGTCGTCATCTCGCCGGACCGGGCGAGCGTCGACCTCTACCTCGCCGGCCACATGCCCCCGCTGCTCCTGCAGGGTTCGTGCACGGAGCTCCCGACGACCTCCCGGGGCAGGGCGCTGGGCATCCCCGTCACGGGTGGGTGGCGGGCCGAGCACGTACGGCTCGAGGCGCCCTGGGCGCTCATGCTCTACACCGACGGGCTGATCGAGGCGACCCTCGCCGAGGACACCCAGGCCGCAGGGGCCGACGCACCGGCCCCCGGCGGGACGCCAGGGCGGCGCGAGCGCCTCGGCGTCCAGGGGCTGGTCGCGGCCGTCGACACCGAGCTCGCGCACGGAGGGGAGGGGCTGGTCGAGAGACTCTTCCGGCGGGTGCGCACCCTGCACGGCGGGCCCCTCGCCGACGACGCGGCGGTGCTCGTGATCGGGTGGGGCGGCCCCGACCAGGACGCTCGGGGCGAGCGGACCGCGACGCTCGCCGACTCCGACGGATGGTCGCAGTGACGGTGTCGTCCTCGGCAGGTCCGGGGCAGGAGGCCCCGGCCGGGCCCGACGACACGCCCCTGCCCGACGAGACGTCGAGCGACCAGCCGGGGGCGACCGACCCGGCACCGCCCGCAGCCCCTCCCTCGGGACCGTCGCTGCGACGACGGCTCGGCGGCCTGCTCGTCCTCGCCGCCGCGATCCTCCTCGTGGTGGTCACCGTCTCGGTGATCGCTCTCGTCAACGTGGTGCGGTACCAGGACGAGGTCACCAACCCCTACTTCACGGCCGTCACGCAGGCCGACAGCGCGTACGTGACCCTCGTCGACGCCGAGTCCTCGGTACGGAGCTACCTGGCGACGGGGACGGCGCTGAGCCTCGAGGCCTTCGACCGGTCGCTCGCCACCGAGGAGGGCAGCGCGATCCACGACGACCTCACGGCCGAGCTCATCACCAGGTCGGCACCGGTCGCCACGGCGCTCGACGACGCGACGCGGGCGATCCACGCGTGGTCGGTCGAGTTCGCGCAGCCCGCCGTCGAGAAGGTGCGCGAGGGCGGGCCGGACGCCGTGACGACGGACGACCGGCTCGAGGGCGCCCGCCTCTTCGCGGAGGCCCGCACCGCGACGGGCGACTACATCGCCGTGCTCCGCGAGGTCCGGGAGGAGAAGGTCCGCTCGCTCGAGCTGTGGACGCAGGTGCTGTTCGGCTCGGTCGTCGTCCTGGTCGTCGCCGCGGTCCTCGTCGGTGGGTTCCTGTGGAGCGTGCTCAAGCGCTGGATCACCGATCCGGTGACGACGCTCGCCCACCAGGTACGGGTCGTGAGCGACGGGAACCTCCGCCAGCCCGTCGCCGTCCAGGCCCCGGGGGAGATCGGGGCGCTCGCGGTCGACGTCGAGCACATGCGCAGAGAGCTCGTGAGCCAGGTCGCGGAGATCCGCACGTCGCACGAGGAGGTCGAGCACTCGCACGAGCTCCTCGCGGCCCAGGCGCAGGAGCTCGCACGCTCGAACCGCGACCTGGAGCAGTTCGCCTACGTCGCGTCGCACGACCTGCAGGAGCCGTTGCGCAAGGTTGCGTCGTTCACCCAGCTCCTCCAGAAGCGGTACGGCGGCCAGCTCGACGACCGGGCCGACCAGTACATCGAGTTCGCCGTGGACGGCGCGAAGCGGATGCAGCGCCTCATCCAGGACCTGCTGGGCTTCTCGCGGGTCGGGCGCACAGGGACCGAGCGGGGACCGGTCGACCTCGAGAAGGCCTTCGGGGTGGTGCTCTCCGACCTCGAGGAGAAGATCACGACGACGGGCACGACCGTGACCCACGACCCCTTGCCCACGGTGCGCGGGGAGCGGGGGCTGCTCGAACAGCTCTTCGTCAACCTCGTCGGGAACGCCGTCAAGTTCCGGGACCCCGACCGCCCGCCGGTGGTCCACGTCGGGGTCCGCGCGCTCGACGACGCCTGGGAGTTCGCCGTCTCCGACAACGGGATCGGGATCGACGCCCAGTACGCGGAGCGGGTCTTCGTGATCTTCCAGCGCCTGCACCCCAAGGACGTCTACGAGGGGACCGGGATCGGCCTCGCGCTCTGCAAGCGGATCGTCGAGTACCACGGGGGCCGGATCTGGATCGAGCCGACCGCGGGCGGCGGAACGACCGTCCGGTTCACGATCGCGCACCGGTACGACCCGGTCGGGAGCGCGCCGTCGCCGTCGGCGTCGTGAGGCGCGCGGGCTCCCGCGGCGCGGGCGTCCGCGCCCGTCCGGTCCGCGTCGACTAGGCTCGCGGCGTGGCTCCGACCGGGGTCCGACGACGACGAGACGACGTGGTGGACGAGATGAGCAACGGGCACAAGGTGATCGACGTCCTGCTGGTCGAGGACGACCCCGGTGACGTGCTCATGACGCGCGAGGCCTTCGAGGACCACAAGGTGACCAACCGCCTCTCGGTCGTCAGCGACGGCGTCAGCGCGATGGCCTTCCTGCGCAAGGAGGGCGAGTACGCCGACGCCCCGACCCCCGACCTGATCCTGCTCGACCTGAACCTGCCCCGCATGGACGGCCGGGAGGTGCTCGGCGAGCTCAAGTCCGACCCGGCCCTGCGCCAGATCCCGGTCGTGGTCCTGACGACGTCGGAGGCGGAGGAGGACGTCGTGCGGTCCTACTCCTTGCACGCGAACGCCTACGTGACCAAGCCGGTCGACTTCGACCGGTTCATCGACGTCGTGCGTCAGATCGACGACTTCTTCGTCACCGTGGTCCGGCTGCCTGCCCGCTGAGACGCTGCACCGCCGCGCCTCGCGCGGCCGCGCGACCGTGCCCCTCCCGCGGCCGCAGCGCGGCTGCGGGAGTCCGACCCGTCGGGCGGGAAGCATCGGGCGGCCCTCGGTGTTGTCGTGATCGAACCGCCCGAGAACCGTGCCGGCCCCGACCGGCCGTCGACCTGGGCGGGCGAGGACGACGACGGAGGAGCATCTGGTGCTGGACCCACGAGAGATCTACGAGGTGGACGAGGCCGCTGTGGCGCGCGTCCTGCCCGCGGCGACGGGGACGCAGGGAGAGGTTGCCGTCCGCGCGACGGGCCCGGTCATGCTGCACTCCGTGCGCGGGTTCGTGGACGCGGGGACGACCGGCGAGCTCGCCGTCGAGCACCTGCTCGAGGAGTTCGAGGTCACGCGGCTGGTCACGTTCGACGTGGACCAGCTCCTGGACTACCGCTCGAAGCGCGTGACGATGGTGTTCGACGCGGACCGGTGGGCGTCGTACGACGAGCCGTTCCTGGCGATCGACCACGTGCGCGACGCCGAGGGCACGGGTTTCCTGCTCCTGCACGGCATGGAGCCGGACCTGCAGTGGGAGCGCGTGGTCGCTGCCCTGCGCGAGCTCGTGGACCGCTTCGACGTGTCGCTCGTCGTGGGCTTCCACGGCATCCCCATGGGCATCCCGCACACGCGTCCGCTGTCGGTGACGGCGCACGCGACGCGGCGCGAGCTGATCGAGGACCACACGTCGTGGTTCGGCACGGTCAAGGTCCCGGGCTCGCTGGCCTCGTTGCTCGAGCTGCGCCTGGGGGAGTCGGGGCACGACGCGATGGGCTTCACGGTGCACGTGCCGCACTACCTGGCGCAGTCGCCGTTCCCGCCCGCCGCCGTGGTGGCGCTCGAGAACGTCCAGCGCTCGACCGGCCTGGACCTGCGGGTCACGGCGCTCACGGCGGGGGCCCAGGAGGCCGTGGCCGAGGTCGAGCGTCAGATGGCCGAGTCGGAGGAGGTCACGGCGGTCGTGCGTGCGCTCGAGGAGCAGTACGACGCGTTCGCGCGCTCGGTGGGTCGCACGAGCCTGCTCGCGGAGTTGGCTCCTATTCCGACTGCTGACGAGCTCGGGGCCGAGTTCGAACGCTTCCTTGCCCAGCAGACGGGGGAGTGACGACCTCTCGCGGAGGTTCTGCGGAGGTTGTGCGGACGAATCACGGTATTTCCTCGGCGCCTGACGTGGCGAACTTCACCTTCACCGTGCAAAACTAAGTCTCGTTGCAGTGACGTGCTCGAGACATGCCTTCGCGTGAACCGGTATCGGCGCAGCAGGATCCCGGTCCGCCGGGGTCGTGCCAGTCCAACCGGCGGTCGCCACGACCGGACCTCGCGGAGCGCGTCGCGGGTCCGCGTGGCTGCGGCTCGATGAACGGGCGAAGGGTCCGTTCGCGGATGTCCCCGCATGGACAGAAGGTACGAGGAACAGCATGGCGCAGGGTTCTGTGAAGTGGTTCAACGCTGAGAAGGGCTACGGGTTCATCGCCCAGGACGGCGGCGGCGCCGACGTCTTCGTCCACTACTCCGCGATCGAGGCCCAGGGCTACCGGTCGCTCGAAGAAGCTCAGCGGGTCGAGTTCGAGATCACCCAGGGTCCCAAGGGCCCGCAGGCGGAGAACGTCCGCCCGCTCTGATCTCCCTGATCGTGTGCCGACTCTCGCGGGTCGGTGTCGGAGGCCGCATCCCCGCAGGGGTGCGGCCTCCGTGCTGCTCAGCCCTCGCCCTGCCCGACGGCGTCGCGCCCGTCCGCCGCCGGCGCACCCGGGCGCGTGGCGTCGTCGGGCAGGACGGGCGGTACGGGTGCCGGCGGGTCCTCGAGGGGCACCGCGGTGCCGGCGAACCGGCGCACCTCCTCGCCCGTGAGCAGCGTGGCCGGGACCGGCAGGCTCCGCAGCGTGCGGGCGAGCGTCGCGTCGCGCAGGTCGAGCCGGGCCGGGGCGTCGGACGGGTCGGTCGCCGTGGCGCCCGGGCGGACCGCGACCAGGACCAGGTTCCCGTAGCGGCGCCCCTTGAGCTGTCCTGGCTCGGCGATCAGTCCCACGTCGCCCCAGACCACCCGAGCGGTGGGGTCGTCCGCGGCGAGGGCGGAGGCGGCCGTCGCCACCTCGGCCCGGACGAGGGCGAGCGGCGGGCGGTCGGCGCAGTTCGCGAGGTAGACGCCGCCCGGGCGCAGCACGCGCAGCACCTCGCGCACGAAGCCGGTCATCGTGACGTGCGCCGGGGTCGTGTCGCCCGCGAAGACGTCACGCACGACGACGTCGGCGCTCGCGTCGGGCAGGGTCGCGAGGGTGGCGCGCGCGTCGCCCGCACGCAGACGCAGGCGCGGTGCGCGCGGGAGGGCGAACCACTCCCGCACGCGCGTGACGAGGTCGGCGTCGAGGTCGACCGCGACCTGTCGCGAGTCGGGACGCTCGTGCTCGACGTACCGGGCGAACGCGCACCCGGCGGCGCCCAGGTGCACGACCCGCAGCGGCCCGGAAGGGAGCGCGGCGAGCACCGCCGCCATCTGCTGCATGTACTCGAACGTGAGCAGGCCCGGGTCTGCGAGGTCCAGGTGCGAGCTCGGCACCCCGTTGACGAGGAGGGTGACGCCCGTGCTGCCGTCGGGGTCAGGTACCAGCCGGGCGGTGCCCGTCGAGGTGCGGACCTCCTCGGTGGGCAGGTCGCGGGTGGTCTCGGCACCCTGGTGCCGAGCGCCGGTGCGGCCGCGCCGCGAGGCCGCGACGGTCTCTGTGGGTGGCGAGGTGGATGCTGAGGAACGACGGGACGAGCGCCCGGTGGTCTTGCGGCCCATGGGGTCAACCGTAGGTGGTCCGTGGCCCGGGCGTGGCGCCGCGTCGCCGGGGCACCGCTCGGACGGGTGCCCGCGGGATTGACAGGATCGAACAGGTGTTCGATAGTTGGCATGGAGGTGTTCCGATGACCACGCAGCACAGTGCGCTCCCTGGAGCGAGGTTCGTGGCTCCCGAGGTCGCGCGCCTCCTGGCCCGTGCCGACGCGGAGCTCGTCGCCGCCGGGCTCACCGCGGACCCGGCCGAGCGCTTCGTCCACTCGCACCTCGGCGCGCTGCGTGCCGCGGCCGCCGTCGTCGCGCTCCGCGGCAGGCCGTCCCCCCGGTCGCGCGCCCGATCGGTCTGGGACATGCTCGCGCTCGTCGAGCCGGGGTTGTCCGCCTGGTCGGTCTACTTCGCGGGCGGGGCCCGGATCCGGGCTGCCGTCGACGCCGGGCGGTTCGACGCGGTCGAGGCGCGGCAGGCCGACGAGATCATGGCCTGTGCCGAGGACTTCCGGGACGAGGTCGCCATGCTCGTCGACCCTGGTGTCGGCTTCGTGCGCCACCCCTCGCTGCGGGTCGCGGCCTCGTGAGCACCTCCCGGGGGAGCGCGCGGTGAGCCGCGGCCCACGGGCCACCCTGGCCCGGCGCGACTGGGGTCACGACGAGTCGGGCTGCTCGATCATGCACGTGGACATGGACGCCTTCTTCGCCTCGGTCGAGCTGACGCGCCGGCCGGAGCTCGTGGGGCGTCCCGTGATCGTCGGCGGGGCCGAGCGCAGCGTCGTCCTCGCCGCGACCTACGAGGCACGCTCCTTCGGGGTCCACTCGGCCATGCCCATGGCGCTCGCGCGCCGGCTGTGCCCGCAGGCCGTCGTCGTACCGCCCGACCACCGTGCGTACCAGGACGCCTCGCGAGCCGTCATGGAGATCGTCCGCGAGATCACGGCGCTGGTCGAGCAGATCAGCATCGACGAGGCGTTCCTCGACGTGAGCGGTGCCCGTCGTCGCCTCGGCGCACCCACCCTCATCGCCCGGGACCTGCGCGCGCGGGTCCGGGAGGAGGTCGGCATCACCTGCTCGGTGGGGATCGCCTCGACCAAGTTCGTCGCCAAGCTCGCGTCGACGCACGCCAAGCCAGACGGCGTCCTGCTCGTCCCTGCCGCCTCGACCGTCCCGTTCCTGCGCACGCTGCCGGTCGGTGCGCTGTGGGGGGTCGGGGAGAGGACCGAGAAGACGCTCGCCGGGTGGGGGATCACGACCGTGGCGGAGCTGGCCGACACGGACGTCGCGACGCTGCAGGCCGCGGTCGGCAAGGCTGCCGGGGCGCACCTGCACGACCTCGCATGGGGCAGGGACCCTCGACCCGTCGAACCGGGCCGTGCCGAGCAGAGCATCGGCGCCGAGACGACCTTCGCGCAGGACCTCTACGACTTCGTGATCATCGGATCGGCCCTGCTGGGGCTCGCGGACCGGTGCGCCACGCGGCTGCGCGGCCAAGGGTTCGTGGCGCGGACCGTCTCGGTCAAGGTCCGGACGTCGGACTTCCGGACGCTGACCCGTTCGCGGACGCTCTCCTCTCCCACGGACGTCGCGCAGGAGATCCACGCCGTGGCGCTCGAGCTCGCCCGAGGGGTCGACCGACGGGGCCTGCCCGTCCGGCTCGTGGGTGTGCGCGCGGAGAACCTCGAGCGTCGAGGCGCCTCCGTCGAGCAGCCGACCCTCGAGGAGTCGGTGCAGGAGGCGTCCGGTGCGCAGCGTGAGGCCGAGAAGACTCTCGACCGGATCCGCGACCGTTTTGGGGTGAATTCGATCGGGCCGGCGTCCACCCGTCGACGCTCGACTACCACGCGGGCAGATGTCGAACTATCCTGAGGGAGACACATATCAACCGCTGAGAACCGGGGGTGCCCATGCCTCTGTCAGAGTACGAGCAGCGCGTACTGGAACAGATGGAAAGAGCGCTGACCTCGGATGATCCGCGGTTGGCGACGACGCTTCAGTCGAGCCCCCGCAAGTCGGGTCTGCGCTACGTTGCCGCAGGCATCGGCGTGGTCGGGGGACTGCTGCTCCTGGTCTTCGGTGCGGCGTCCGCCTCGCCCGTGCTGGGAGTGGTCGGGTTCGTCGTGATGTTCGCAGGAGTCGCGTTCGCCTTCTCCGCGCCCCGCAAGTCGACGACCGGGCCGGTCGGGGTCGTGGACGAGCACGGCAAGGTGACGCCCCCCAAGGCCTCCGCGAAGAAGGGGGCGCCCCGTCAGGGCTTCCTCAACCGACTGGAAGAGCGTTGGGACCGTCGACGTGAGCAGGGCGGTCGCTGAGCTCGTCCCGGACCCCCGCGACCACCGTGTCCCGCAGAGCGGCGAGGTCGCCCGGCGGCGGAGGTGACCAGGTGCGCGCGTAGCGCTCCAGCTCCACCTCTGCGGCCAGGGCGACGAGGGCGTCGGTCGTCGCGTCCGGCAGGTGCCGTCCCGTCCTCTCCGCGACCTGAGCCGCCACGACGGCGGGAACCCGGCGGAGCGTCACGGAGTCCTGCCAGCTGATGCCGAGGTCGGCGAGCTGCCGGGCGAGATCCGTCCACGTCGACTCGACGTCCGGCTCTGCCGAAGACCCGCGGCGACGGCGCGCCACGAGCCACCCCAGCGTCGACAGGACGACGACGACCACGAGGGCGATCAGGCCCATGCCCCAGCCTCGCCCGGAGGCCCCCTCGTCGCCGAGGGAGCCGGAGCCCGCCCCCGGGGCCGGAGCCGTGGACTGGGTCGCTCCCGGGGTCGCGTTCGGCCCGGCCTGGTTCGTCGCGACGTCACCCGGTACCGGGGTCGAGTCGTCGCCCGAGGGCCCGAGCAACGGGTCGGCCCACGCGGGCACCGGCCCGGCCTGCACTGCAGGCGTCGGCTCGAACCGGACCCACCCCTGACCGGGGAAGTACAGCTCCGGCCACGCGTGCGAGTCCTTGCCCGTCACCTGGAAGACGTTGTCGCTGGCCCGTTCCCCGGGCAGGAAGCCCACGGCCAGGCGGGCCGGGATCCCGACGGCGCGGGCCATGATCGTCATCGACGTCGCGAACTGGACGCAGTACCCCTCCCGGTCCTGGAGGAAGTTCCAGACCGTGTCGTCGGTCGCGCCGTCGGGGACCTCGGTGGAGTACGTGAAGTTGCTCCCGTCGCGGAAGTAGGACTGCAGGGCGACCGCGGCGTCGTAGCGGGTCGTCGCGCCCGCCACGACCTCCTCGGCGACCGCGCGGATCTCGTCCCGGTGCGCGCTCTCCGGTACCTCGACGACGTTCGGGTCGTCGATGTCGTCTCCCGCGCTGGCCCGCAGGGCGTCGGCGGTCAGGTCACGTGCGAAGACCTCGAACGAGTACGTCATGCCGGGCGTCGTCGCGGTGTTGCCCGTCACCTCGTCTCGGGAGTCGTCGTAGAACCACTCGCCGCCGACGTCGACGGACCGGGGTTCGGTCGGAAGGACGAGCTTCTCGTCGCGCAGGGTCCGGAGCGTGACGTCGACCGTCCGAGGTTCGGACGCCCCGGCCCCGGGGTCCCCGGGCCACAGGACCTGTCCGGCCTCGACCGGAGGGCCCACGCGCGAGTCGCCGCGTCGCCAGCTCTTCCCGTCGAAGCCGGTGAGCGTGAACATCCGCAGGGGGCCGATGCCGGTGCTCGCGCCCCCCTTGTCGATCTCCTGCGGGAACTCGTACGTCAGCGCGACCTCCTGGGAGCGGGCTCCGAGGTTCTCCTCCATGTCGAGGTCGCTCGCCAGGCGCACGGTCGGGCCGGCGCTCGTGAAGAACGACGACCACGGCGAGCTCAGGATCTGGGGGATCGCGCCCGCCGCGGTGCCGGCGACGAGAGCCAGCACGGCGATGGCAGCGGTGGCACCCAGGATGCCGCCCGCGCGCAGCGTCCGCGCGCCCGGCCCGACGGGGGCGGGCGCAGCACCTCGGCGACGGGCCGCGCGGTGCGGGTTGTCGACCGCTACCAGGAGGAGGAGTGCGACGACCGTGACCACGAACACCGGCGGCGGGATCGAGCCCTCGATCACCAGCGGAGGGATCCACAGGGCCAGCAGAGGCAGCGCGGCCGCCGCCGGGAACCGGAGGCCGGCCACGACGAGGTCGGTGGCGAGCAGGACGAGGATCGTCCCGGCCACGGCGATCAGGGCGAGAGGGAACGAGGCGTCGATCGGGGCGACCTCCTCGGCGATGAGCTGTTGCCCTGCACCGAGGCGTGCGAGCAGCCGGTCGATGCTCGCGCCGCTGATCGCCAGGTCGATGCCGCGCGAGGTGGGTCCGCCGAACACGGCCAGGAGCCCCCAGGCGCCCACGACCAGGCCCACGAGGGTCGGCACGACGCCGCGGAACCCGATGTCGTGCCGTCCCGGCCGGGCGTCGTGGCCGCGTTCCAGCAGGAGCCGGGTGCCCCCGGTCACGACGGCGAGCACCAGCACGAACAGCGTGCCCGTGCGTGTCCACTGCCCTGGTCCGATGAGCACGGTGAGCGCGTGGAACGAGGCGAGCGTCGCGACGGCGACGAGGGCGGACGTGGCGACGATCCTCAGGACGACGTCGCGGGAGACGGCGCGGGTCGCCGGCGTGGGCGTGGCGGTCACCGGTGCTCCTCCATGAGTCGGTTCCAGGCTGCGCTGATCGTGGTCTCGCGCGGGTCGACGCCGACTGCGAGCCAGCCGATCGCGCGCAGCACCGACAGCGTGTCCTCGACGGCGCTGCCCGGACGGTCCCCGTCAGGCGCGACGACGAACGCCCAGTGGTTGCCGTCGCCCGCCAGCGGTGCGACGGACGGTCCGGAGATCGCGCCCAGGGGTCCCAGCACGGCCACGGTGAGCTCGCCGGGACGACGGGAGCCGCGCAGGGCGTCGGCGGTCGCGGCGAGCGCACGCTCGGCGTCGCGCGGGTTCGCATGGCCACCGAGGTCGATCGTGTCGTCGAGGATCTGGGCCGCTCCGTCGCTCGTGCGTCCGGTGGAGTAGGGGTAGGCGTCGAGGGTCGGGGCTGCGGACGACGCGACGAGGCGGACGGGGTGACCCGCCCCCAGGAGCGTGACGGCGACGGACGCCGCCGCCTCGACCGCCCACTCCCCGTCCCGGGCCACGCTCGAGGACCGGTCGGTGTCCGGTGGCGGGAGGACGCCACGGTCGAGGAGCACCGTGACCGACGCCATGCCTGCGTTCTCGTCGGTTCGCACCATGAGCTGTCCGCGACGGGCGGCCGTGGCCCAGTGGACGCGGCGCGGGTCGTCGCCTGCGACGTACTCCCGCAGGACGCTGTCGTCGCTCGATGAGGTCCGTGCGCCGTTCCTGGACCTGGCGAGGTCGCCGAAGGCGCGCGAGCCTCGTACCGCCAGCTCGGTCGTGCGGGGACGGACCGAGACGGTGCTCGCCTCCCCGAGGGGCTGCCTCGCGCGGACCAGGCCGAAGACGTCCACCCTGCTGGTGAGGACCGGGCCGAGCGGCCAACGGCCCCTGTGGTCCGGACGGAGCCTGTAGCGGACGGCGATCCGGTCCGGGTGGGAGACGACCTGCGCGCGGAGAGCGTCGTGCTCGCAGAGCTCGGCCGCGGCCTGCTCGCTGATCTGCAGCCGCCCGAGCCGCCCGAGGGCCGTCGCGTTCGGCGAGACGGGGGAGACGAGGAGCCGGGTCGTGACCTGGTTGCCGCGGACCGCAGGATCCGGTTCGATCCGGCGCGCGACGCGCAGGGCGCCCCGGCCGCGATCGATCCGGCGCACCACCATCCAGGCCCACGCTGCCGCGACGACGAGCAGCCCCGAGGCTCCGAGCCCGACGATGTCGGTCAGTCCGAGGGCGGTGCCCGTGCCGACCAGCACGAGGCTCGCGGCGAGGACGGCCGTGCCTCTGGCGGTGGGGCGGACCTGCGCGACCCTCCCCCCGCCCGGCAGCGAGCGACGTGAGCCGGACACGTCAGCGACGTTCCGTCGCCGCGTGGGCAGGGATCGGGGTCGCCTCGACGATCCCGCGGACGACCTGCTCGGTCGTGCGTCCCGCGAGCCGGGACTCGGTCGACAGGATCAGGCGGTGCGCGAGCACGGGCTGCGCCAGCAGCTGGACGTCGTCGGGCAGGACGTGGTCCCGGCCGGCCATCGCCGCGACGGACTTCGCGGCACGCAGGAGCTGGAGCGAGGTGCGGGGCGACGCACCGAGCTTGAGCCCCGGGTGCTCTCTGGTCTGGGTCACCAGGTCCAGGACGTAGCGCTTGACGGCGACCGAGGCGTAGACCGACCGCGCGACCTGGGCGAAGCGCAGGATCGTCGCGCCGTCGACCACCGGCTCGATGTGCTCGAGGGGCGTGTCCGACTCCTGGCGGTCGAGCATCTCGAGCTCGGCGTCGAGGTCCGGGTAGCCGACCGTGAGCCGGGCCATGAAACGGTCGCGCTGTGCCTCCGGGAGCGGGTAGGTGCCCTCCATCTCGACCGGGTTCTGCGTGGCGACGACGAGGAACGGGCGGGGAAGCCGGTGGGTGGTCCCGTCCACGGTCGTCTGCCCTTCCTCCATGCACTCGAGCAGGGCGGACTGCGTCTTGGGCGAGGCACGGTTGATCTCGTCACCGATGACGATGTTGGAGAACACCGGACCCCGGCGGAACTCGAAGTCGTGGGTCTCCGTGCGGAAGATGTTGACCCCGGTGAGGTCGCTCGGGAGCAGGTCCGGGGTGAACTGGATGCGTCCGACCTGGCAGTCGATGGTCCTGGCGAGCGCCTTGGCGAGGGTCGTCTTGCCGACGCCGGGCACGTCCTCGAGGAGGAGGTGCCCCTCTGCGAGGAGGACGGCCACGGTGAGGTGGACGAGCTCGGGCCGCCCGGAGATCACCGACTCGATCCGGGTCCGGATCCGCCCTGTCGCCTCGACGAGCTCCCCGAGAGGATCGATCCCGTCGCGCCGTGGCGCGGTGGAGTAGTCGGTGAGCACGAGAACCTCCGTTGGTCACGCCTGGCGTCTGGAAGGTCGAGCCTAGTTGACCATTCTCCCCACTTCCCTCCACGTCCGGATCCCGGGACCGGCAGCGTGGGGGTGCAGCAGGGGGACGAGCCGGGCGTACGGCGCGAAGCGCCCGTACGTGCCTGGTGCGGCGCGCGTCGCGCCCCACGCCGAACCATGTGCCCTGACCTGCGGAGATTCTGCGAAGAGGGGTGAAATGGCGTGCATATCCCGGGCCTGGTGGAGGCTTGTGGAGTACTGTGGAGGACGAGGGAGCGGGAGGGGAGGTGGAGTCTGGTGAACGAGTCGTTCGGCGGTTCTCCGAGCCTGCTCCTGGGGACGTACACCCCTCGGCTCGACGACAAGGGGCGGCTCATCCTGCCTGCGAAGTTCCGCGGTCAGCTCGCCTCCGGTCTGGTCATGACGCGGGGGCAGGAACGGTGCTTGTTCCTCCTGCCGATGGACGAGTTCCGCCGGATGTACGACCAGATCCGCCAGGCCCCCGTCACCAGCAAGCAGGCGCGGGACTATCTCCGTGTCTTCCTCTCGGGAGCCAGTGACGAGATCCCGGACAAGCAGGGCAGGATCTCGATCCCGGCCGCGCTGCGGACGTACGCAGGACTCGACCGCGACGTCGCCGTGATCGGCGCGGGCACCCGCGTCGAGATCTGGGACGCCGCGGCGTGGGAGGCGTACCTCGCCGACCAGGAGGCCGAGTACGCGGCGACGGCCGAGGAGGTGCTTCCGGCGTTGCGCTTCTGAGCCCACGGCCCGGGCCCGCCCGGGACGAGACACGAGACACGAGCACGAGCAGCACTGAGCAGCAGGTGACGAGGCTCCGCACGATGAGGCCTCCTCCCGCCCGGTCTGGCGCACTTCCCCGGCGCCAGAAAGGACGCGGAGGGAGACCTGATCGGGTGGGGCCGCGAAGCAGCAGGACGGCGTTCCCCGGCAGTACAACAGCTGCAGCAGCGACAGGCAGCTGGCAGACCGCACGACAGACAGGCACCGCACCACATGCTCCACCCCTCATCGACCCGACGAGGACCCACCAGGAAGGAGGCGTCATGACCACACCTCGCAGCACGTCAGGATCAGGAGCGGGGGACCGCCACGTCCCGGTCCTCCTGCAACGGTGCGTGGACCTCCTCGCCCCCGCCCTCGCCGAGCCCGGCTCGGTGCTCGTCGACTGCACGCTCGGGATGGGCGGCCACACCGAGGCGGTGCTCGAGCAGGTGCCCACCGCTCGTGTGGTGGGGATCGACCGCGACCCGCAGGCCATCGCGCTCGCCTCCGAGCGGCTCGCCCGGTTCGGTGACCGCTTCCAGGCCGTGCACGCCGTGTACGACGAGATCGGGGACGTCCTCGGGGACCTGGGGCTCTCCGCCGTGCAGGGCGTCCTGATGGACCTCGGTGTCTCGTCGCTGCAGATCGACGAGTCGGAGCGCGGGTTCTCCTACGCCCAGGACGCGCCGCTCGACATGCGCATGGACACGACGACGGGCATCACCGCTGCGGACGTCCTCAACACCTACGACGAGCGCGACCTGACGAGGATCCTGCGGGAGTACGGGGAGGAACGGTTCGCGCAGCGGATCGCGCGGGCCGTCGTCCGTCGTCGTGAGGTCGAGCCGTGGACGCGCAGCGCCGCGCTCGTGGACCTCGTGCGTGCCAACATCCCGGCCGCGACCCGCAAGACCGGGGGCAACCCTGCCAAGCGCACCTTCCAGGCGTTGCGGATCGAGGTCAACGGCGAGCTCGAGGTGCTCGAGCGTGCCGTCCCGGCCGCGGTCGACGCCCTCGCGGTCGGTGGCCGGATCGTGGTCGAGTCCTACCAGTCGCTCGAGGACCGCATCGTCAAGCGGGAGCTCGCGCGTGGTGCGACGTCCAGCGCGCCGGCAGGGCTGCCCGTCGAGCCCGAGACCCACAAGCCGTACCTCAAGCTGCTCGTCCGTGGTGCCGAGGAGGCTCCGCCGGACGAGCTCGAGCACAACCCGCGCTCGGCCTCGGTGCGACTGCGCGCCGCCGAGAGGCTGCGTCCCACACCTGACCATCTACGCCACCGCCCGCGAGGGGAGAACAAGCCATGAGCCCACGACAGGCCGCCGCTCGGCCTCTGACGTCGTCCAGCCCTGCCCCTGCCCCGACCCGCAGGCCGTCGCTCACCGCCCTGCCGGGAGGGGCCGCGGGGCGGTCCCACCGCCCACGGCTCGAAGCGGTGCGCGCGCCGCTGCAGGTGCGCTCACGGGTTCCCTTCCTGGTCCTGTGCATGTCGATCCTCGGTGCTGCGCTCCTGGGGGCGCTGCTGCTCAACACCACCATGGCCAAGGGGTCCTACCAGCTCTCCGACCTGCGGACCCGGGCGGGCGTGCTCGAGCAGGACACGCAGTCCTTGCACTCGCAGCTGCAGGCCGCAGCGACGTCGCTCCCCAGCCGCGCCGGCGCGCTGGGCATGGTCGAGTCCGATGCGCCGACGATGCTCCGCCTGTCCGACGGTGCGATCGTGGGGGCGCCGGAGGCAGGGAGCACCCCGTGACGCGTGGGGCGGACCGGCCGGGGCGTGGCGAGCAGCCGCGCCGGGTCGGCCCGTCCCGCACGAGCACGTCGACCCGGTCGTCGGGCGAGGCGGCGGGCCGTGGCGCGACGCCGCGCTCCTCGACGCCGGGCGAGGCGCCTCGGACGACGCCTGGCCGGGCCGTGAGGAAGTCGTCGCCGGCACGCGGGGCGAGCGCCGCGCCGGGATCGGCCGTGGGGCGCAGCGGTTCGGGACGCGGCACGGGTCTCGGTCGACCTGCCGCTCCGGCCGTACCCGCCCCGGGGCGTCCGGAGCACCGTCAGCGCTGGATCATGGGTATCGCCCTGGCAGTGCTGCTGGTCTTCACGGTCCGCCTGGTGTACGTCCAGGTCGTGATCGGTCCGGGTCTCGCCCAGGCCGCCGAGAACCAGCGCACGCAGTCGCACGTGACGATGGCGCACCGGGGTGACATCACGGACGCCGACGGCGTCGTGCTGGCCACGTCGATCGACCGGTACACGGTCTCGGCGGACCAGAAGACGATCCCGGACTTCGTCCCGTCGGCGAGGCACACGGTGGACGGGAAGAAGGTCGAGGGCACGGGAGCGGTCGCGCTCGCGAGGCTGCTGGCGCCCATCCTCGACCGCTCGGCGCCCGAGCTCGCGGCCCAGCTCAGCGGGACGAACGGTCGGGTCAACCGCAACGTGGTCCTCAAGAAGGAGGTGGTCCCGGAGGTCCAGCGCCAGATCGTCGAGCTCGGCGTCTCGGCCTACATCAGCACGAAGCTGACCACCGAGCGCACCTACCCGGCAGGTACCACCGCCGGGAACATCGTCGGGTACGTCGGCGCGAAGCCCTCGGAGGACGGCGTGACCGAGCAGGTCGTGGGGCTCGGGGGCATCGAGGCGACCTACGACGACCTCCTCACGGGGACGCCCGGCACCGAGCTCTTCCAGCGGGCGGGCGGCGCGGGCGGCGTGCGCATCCCCGGCAGCACCCGGGAGAGCGTCGAGGCCGTGCCGGGAGACTCGGTGGCGCTGACCCTCGTCCGCGACATCGGGTGGAAGGCGCAGGACTCGATCGACAAGGCGGTCGCCGAGACGGGGGCCGACTACGGCATCGCGGTCGTGCAGGACGTCAGGACCCAGGAGATCCTCGCCCTGGCGGACTCGGGAGCGATCGACCCGAACGACCGGTCCAGCTCGCGCGTCGCGGACGGCAGCCGTGCCGTCAAGGACGTCTTCGCCCCGGGCTCGACGGGCAAGGTGATCACGATGGCGGCCGTGATCGAGGAGGGGCTCGCGACCCCTGCCAGCCAGTACGAGGTCGGGTACACCTACACGACGGCGAACGGTGAGACGTTCAAGGACTCGCACCAGCACGGCCTCGAGAAGATGACGCTCGCGGGCATCCTCGCCCAGTCGTCCAACACGGGGACCGTCATGGTGGGTCAGGACCTGCCCAAGTCGGTCCGGGAGGACTATCTCCGTGGGTTCGGGTTCGGGTCGAAGACCGGGCTCGGGCTGCCGGGCGAGTCCGCCGGTCTGCTCGCCCCGGCCGAGAAGTGGGACGGGCGCACCGAGTACGCGGTCCTGTTCGGTCAGGGGCTGGCGGTCAACGCCGTCCAGGCCACGAGCGTCTTCTCGACGATCGCCAACGGCGGCACGCGCGTGGCCCCGACCCTCCTGAAGGGCACGACCGGTCCGGACGGGGTCTTCACCCCGGCACCGCCGAGAGCGACGACCCAGGTCGTCTCGGAGTCGACCGCGGACCAGGTCCTGCACATGATGGAGGCCGTGGTCCAGGACGGCTCGGGTGCTGCGGCGGCGATCGACGGCTACCGGGTCGCGGGCAAGACGGGCACGGCGGAGGAGGTCGGTGCCAACGGTCGGCTCACGGACATCATGGCGTCGTTCATCGGCGTGGCCCCCGCGGACGACCCGCAGTACACGGTCGCGGTCTTCCTCAAGAACCCGCGCACGACGATCTACGGCGGGCTCGTGGCGGCCCCGGTGTTCAAGGACGTGATGGGCTTCACGCTCCAGCACATGAACGTCCCGCCCAGCTCGAAGGTCGAGGAGCCCTACGCGACGGAGTGGTGAGCAGCCGGCCCGCGGCCGCTCCGCCGCCGGAGCGCCGGAGCGCCATAGCGCCGGGAGCGCCCGGATCCCCCCGAGCATCCGGGCACCGGAGCACGCCCGACGCCGCGTCGCCGGGGCCCGCTGGCACCGTCGGCCCGAGGAGGGGCGGGGTCGCCCGGGTGCTCCGGGCACGCGGTCCTGGGGGTGCGTCCGCGGACCGTTCTGTGGGGGTTCCCACACGGGCTGCCCCGGCGCGCGCCAAGGACGCCGAGCGTGCGTGAAGGTCCCGTGAAGTACCCGGTCCGGGCGTCCTCGCCGACCGGCCGAGAGCCTGGCGCACGGTAGGTTCTACTCGTGACATCCCCGATCGACCGCCTTCGTCCCGCCACGTCCGTGCACCGCACGGCCCGGGAGCTCGCGACCACCTTCGGCCTTGCCGTCGCCGCCGGGGGGACGGCGTCGGGCCAGGGGCCGGAGGCCCTCGGCGCGGCCGAGATCTGGTCCGTGGCCTCGGACAACCGCGTCGTCGCCGACGGCGACCTCTTCGTCGCCCTGCCCGGTGCGGGCACGCACGGCGCGAGGTTCGCGAGCGACGCGATCTCTCGTGGTGCGCGCGTCGTGCTGACGGACCCGCAGGGGGCGCGGCTGCTCGCCGAGGCGGGCGAGAGCCGCGTGCCGGTCCTCGTGACCGAGGACCCGCGCGCCGTCCTGGGCCGCGTCGCGGCCTGGGTGTACGGGGAGCCCGCGACGCAGCTCACGACGTTCGCCGTCACGGGTACCAACGGCAAGACGACCACGACCTACCTGCTGGACCACGTCCTGCGCACGCTCGGCTGGAAGGGCGGCCTGATCGGCACGGTCGAGATGCGCTCGGGCGACCGTGTCCTGCCGAGCCGCCTGACGACGCCCGAGGCGGCCGACCTGCAGGCCCTGCTCGCCACGATGCGCGAGGACGGCGTCGGGACCCTCGCGATGGAGGTCTCCTCGCACGCGCTGTCGCTGCACCGCGTGGACGGCATCGTGTTCGACGTGGCGGGCTTCACCAACCTGAGCCAGGACCACCTGGACTTCCACGGCGACCTCCAGGAGTACTTCGAGGCCAAGGCCGCGCTCTTCACGCCGCAGCATGCCCGTCGGGGCGTGGTCGTGGTCGACGACGCCTGGGGGCGGCGGCTGGCCGAGGTCGCGACGATCCCCGTCTCGACGCTCGCCGTCACGAGCAGCACCGACAGCACCAGCAGCACCGACAGCACCGACAGCACCAGGGCAGTCGCCGACTGGACCGTGTCCGACGTGCGTGCCGTCGACGCGGCCGCGGGGACGGGGAGCACGTTCGTGCTGCGCCACCGCGACGGACGCGAGGTGCGCACGTCGACCGCGCTGCCCGGGGGGTTCAACGTGGCGAACGCGGCGCTCGCCCTGGCCATGGTCCTCGAGGCGGGCGCGGACCCGCGCGACGTCGCCGCGGCGCTCGACGCGGCGGACGGCGTGAGCGCCCAGGTCCCTGGACGCATGGAGGTCGTGGGCACCGCGCCACGTGTCGTGGTCGACTTCGCGCACAACACGGACGCGCTCTCGCTCGCCCTGGCCGCGCTGCGCCCGACGACGACGGGTCGCCTCGTCGTGGTCTTCGGGGCGACCGGCGACCGTGACAAGGGCAAGCGACCGAGCATGGGGGCGGTCGCGGTCGAGGGTGCCGACGTGGTCGTGATCACGGACGACGACCCGCACGGGGAGGACCCGGCAGCGATCCGCGCCGAGGTGCTCGCCGGGGCGAGGGCGGCACAGCAGGCCGCGGAGGCGGCCGAGGGCTCAGGAGGGCGCGACGCCGTCGGGCACGGGGGAGCGCCGCGTGCGCGCACCGTGGTCGAGGTCGCGCCGCGGGCCACCGCGATCCGTGACACGATCCGGGAGGCCGCGCCCCAGGACACGGTCCTGGTCGCGGGCCGGGGCCACGAGGTCTGGCAGGAGATCGCCGGGGTGGACCACGCCCTGGACGACAGGGTGGAGGCGCGTGCCGCACTGGCCGCGCGCCACGAGACGACGAAGGAGCACGGAGAATGATCGAGCTGACTGCGGCGGAGGTCGCCGCAGCGACCGGTGGGCGGCTGGCCGCCGACCCGGACGTGAGGGTGACCGGCTCGGTCGTCGTCGACTCCCGCCTGGTCCGCACGGGATCGCTCTTCGTGGCGCTGCCCGGCGAGCACGTCGACGGGCACGACTTCGTGCCGGTCGCGGTCGACAAGGGGGCGGCGCTCGTCCTGGCCGCCCGTGACGTGGACGCGCCCGCGGTCGTCGTGGAGGACGTGCAGACCGCGCTCGGTGCCCTGGCGCGCGAGGTGCTGCGGCGCCTGCGAGCCGAGGGCGACCTCCGGGTCGTCGGGATCACCGGGTCGGTGGGCAAGACGACCACGAAGGACCTGCTGGGCCAGCTCCTGACGCCCCACGGGCGCACGGTCGTGCCGAGGGGCTCGTTCAACAACGAGATCGGTCTGCCCCTGACCGTGCTCGAGGCCGATCCCTCGACCCGCTACCTGGTCCTGGAGATGGGCGCGAGCGGTCTGGGGCACCTGACCTACCTGACGCGGATCGCGCCCCCGGACGTGTCCGTGGTCCTGGCGGTGGGCAGCGCCCACCTGGGCGAGTTCGGCGGGATCGAGGCGGTGGCGACGGCCAAGGCCGAGATCGTCACGGGCCTCGCCCCGGGGGGGACGGCCGTGCTCAACGCGGACGACCTGCGCGTGGTCGCGATGGCGGACGTCGCGCCCGGACCCGTCGTGACGTTCGGGACCATCCCCGCGGCCGACGTGCGTGCCGAGAACATCGGGATGGACCGAGCCGGGTGCGCGTCGTTCGACCTGCGCGTGCGCGGCGTCGAGGAGACCTTCCCGGTCCAGCTCCGGCTCGTGGGCGAGCACCACGTCACCAACGCGCTCGCAGCCGCCACCGCGGCGGTCCGGCTCGGCCTCGACCCGCGGGTCGTGGCCGCGGGCCTGGCCGAGGCGACCGCGATCAGCCCGCACCGCATGGCGGTCACGCAGCGCCCCGACGGCATCACCGTGATCGACGACTCGTACAACGCGAACCCCGACTCGATGCGCGCGGCCCTCAAGGCCCTCGCGGTCATGGCGGGGCGCGAGCGCAGGTCGGTCGCCGTCCTGGGCGAGATGCGAGAACTCGGGCCCGACTCGCGCGCCGCTCACGACGAGATCGGCCGTCTCGTGGTCCGATTGAACATCAAGCTGCTCGTCGTGGTCGGTGACGGTGCCGGCGGCATCCACGACGGCGCCACCCAAGAAGGGTCCTGGGGCGATGAGACTCGGTTCGTGCCCGACGTCGAGGCCGCGTCCGCGCTGCTGCGCGACGAGCTGCTGCCGGGCGACGTGGTCCTGGTGAAGTCCTCG
The DNA here is from genome assembly GCF_042887685.1 of Oerskovia sp. NPDC057915. Lineage (NCBI taxonomy): Bacteria > Bacillati > Actinomycetota > Actinomycetes > Micrococcales > Cellulomonadaceae > Oerskovia > Oerskovia sp. NPDC057915. The sequence goes on from NZ_JBHVOS010000008.1 coordinate 94,672, forward strand.
AACGGCTCGGGTCTGTGGCGCCTGGGCGACGAGCTCGCCGGTGAGGTGCACGCATGATCGCGATCCTCGTCTCCGCGTGCGTCTCGCTGCTCGTGGCCCTCCTGGGCACCCCGCTGTTCATCAAGTTCCTGATCCACCGCAACTACGGTCAGTTCGTCCGCCAGGACGGCCCGACGGCGCACTTCACCAAGCGCGGTACGCCCACCATGGGCGGGGTCGTCATCATCGGGGCGACCCTGATCGGCTGGGCGATGTCCTACGTCGTGTCCTCGATCGTCTCGGACACGCCGAGGACGCCGAGCGTGTCCTCGCTCCTCGTGCTGTTCCTCATGACGGGGCTGGGGCTGGTCGGCTTCTTCGACGACTTCACGAAGATCCGCAAGCAGCGCAGCCTGGGGCTGTCCCCGCGGGCCAAGATCGTCGGCCAGGGGGTCGTGGGCGTCACGTTCGCGGTCCTGGCGCTCCAGTTCCCCAACGAGAACTTCCGGACCCCGGCCTCGACGCACATCTCGTTCCTGCGGGACACGAACCTCGACCTCGCGTTCGCGGGGGCCACGGTCGGCCTCATCCTGTTCGTCCTGTGGGCCAACTTCCTCATCACGGCGTGGTCGAACGCGGTCAACCTGACGGACGGCCTCGACGGCCTGGCCACGGGCGTGTCCGTGATCGTCTTCGGCAGCTACATCCTCGTGAGCATCTGGCAGCTCAACCAGAGCTGCCAGATCCTCGACGCCGCCGGGCCGCGCTGCTACGAGGTCCGTGACCCGCAGGACCTGGCGATCGTCGCCGCGGCCATCATGGGGGCCTGCGTCGGCTTCCTGTGGTGGAACGCGAGCCCCGCGAAGATCTTCATGGGCGACACCGGGTCGCTCGCTCTGGGCGGCGCGCTGGCCGGCCTGACGATCCTGTCCCGCACCGAGGTGCTCGCGGTCATCATCGGCGGCCTGTTCGTCATCATCGTGCTGTCCGACGTCATCCAGATCGGGTACTTCAAGATGACCGGGAAACGCGTCTTCAAGATGGCGCCGCTGCACCACCACTTCGAGCTGTCCGGCTGGGGAGAGGTGACCATCGTCATCCGGTTCTGGCTGATCGCGGGACTGTTCGCGGGCCTGGGGCTCGGGATCTTCTACGCCGAGTGGGTGGTCAGCTAGTGTCCGACACCGCCGCCCACGCGCTGCGTGTCCCGTGGGAACGGGCGCGCGTCCTGGTCGCCGGGCTCGGGGTCTCGGGTCGTGCCGCGGTCGCCGCGCTGACGCCTCGGGCGGCCTCGGTCGTCACGGTGGACCGTGCGGCGCCCGACGCCGACGTGCAGGACGCCACGCGCGTCGACCTGGCGACGATCGACCTGGTGGTCGCGTCGCCCGGGTGGGCGCCGTCGTCGGACCTGCTGGTCGCTGCCCGGGAGGCGGGCGTGCCCGTCTGGAGCGAGGTCGAGCTCGCCTGGCAGCTGCGCACCCCGCGCGCCGACGGGTCGTACGCGCCGTGGCTCGCGGTCACGGGGACCAACGGCAAGACGACCACGGTCGAGATGCTCACGTCGATCCTGTCCGCCGCAGGGCTGCGGGCCGCCGCGGTGGGGAACGTCGGCACGCCGGTCGTGACCGCCGCGCTCGATCCCGACCTCGACGTGCTCGCGGTCGAGCTCTCGAGCTTCCAGCTCCACTTCACGCACAGCATGTCGGCCCAGGCCGCGGCCGTGCTCAACGTCGCGCCCGACCACCTCGACTGGCACGGCTCGCTCGACGCCTACGCGGGCGACAAGGGCCGCATCTACGAGCGTGCCCAGGTGGCCTGCGTGTACAACGTGGCGGACGCCCGGACCGAGCACCTCGTCCGGGAGGCCGACGTCGAGGAGGGGGCCCGCGCGGTCGGCTTCACGGTCGGGGCGCCCGCCCGGGCGCAGCTCGGCGTGATCGAGGACGTCCTGGTGGACCGCGCGTTCCACACGGCCCCCGACGACCCGGCACGGCACCGCAGCGCGCAGGAGCTCGCGACGTTCGCGGACCTCGCGCACCTCGCGGGGCCAGACGGCGTGGTGCCCGTCCACGTCGTCGCCAACGCCCTCGCGGCCGCCGCGCTCGCCCGGGCCCACGGGGTCGACGCACGCGCCGTCCGGGACGGCCTGCGCTCCTTCAGCCCTGGCGCCCACCGGATCGCGCACGTGGCGAGCGTCGACGGGGTCTCCTACGTCGACGACTCGAAGGCGACGAACGCGCACGCCGCGGCCGCGGCGCTCGGTGCCTTCGCTGCCGGGTCCGTCGTCTGGGTCGCGGGCGGCCTGGCCAAGGGGGCGACGTTCGACGAGCTCGTGCGTTCGCGCCTGTCGAGGCTGCGCGCGGTCGTGCTGATCGGGACCGACCCCGAGCCGCTGGCGGGTGCACTGGCCCGACACGCACCCGATGTCCCCGTGGTCCGCGTCGATCCCGGTGACACTGGGACGGTGATGCAGCGCGCGGTGTCCAGCGCCCGCGGACTCGCCGTCCCCGGGGACACGGTCCTGCTCGCGCCCGCGTGCGCGTCGATGGACCAGTTCGCGTCCTACGCGGCCCGGGGCGACGCGTTCGTGCGCGCCGTCCACGACCTGACAGGTTCCGAGACCGAGCTGGAGGGGTAGCCCAGTGGCCCAGACGACGAGTGGGCGAGGGCCTGCGTCCCGCTCGGCCGCGGGCCGCACCACGCCGAAGCCCCCTGCCTCGGGTGACGCCCGACCGGGAGCCGCTCGCCAGGCCGGGAGGCCGGCACCCACGAACCCTGTCCGGACGAAGGGGAGCGGGACGGGGGGAGCGGTGCGACCTCGGACGGAGGCGGGCACCGGCGCCGCCGGGACGCCCCGGACCACCGGCGCTGCGACGCCTCGGGCCACCGGTGCCGGGAAGCCGACGGGCACCCCCAGGACCACCGGGAGGGCCAAGCCCGCGGCGCGCTCCACGGGCACCGCCGCGACGGGCCTGCTCGGCCGGCGCAAGGACGCCGCGAAGGCGGGCACCCCCCGCAGTCGGGCGCGCGCGACCAAGCGGGCGACCGTCCAGGAACGTGCCTGGCTCGGTCAGTGGGACAGCGCGGTGACGAGCTACTACCTGCTGGTCGGCGCGACGACCCTGCTCGCGATCATCGGCCTGGTCATGGTGCTGTCGAGCTCGGCCGTCACGGAGATCGCCGCGGGCCGCTCGCCGTACCAGGCGTTCTTCACCCAGGCGCGGTTCGCCCTCATGGGGCTGCCCGTGCTGCTCGTCGCGACCCGGTTGCCCACGAGCTTCTACCGGCACGCCGCCTGGCCGCTCCTGGGTTTCAGCCTGCTCCTCCAGGTGCTGATCTTCAGCCCGCTCGGCAAGGAGGTCAACGGCAACCTGAACTGGCTGAACTTCGGCTCGTTCTACGTCCAGCCCTCGGAGCCGGCCAAGCTCGCGCTCGCGGTGTGGCTCGGGGTGGTGCTCGGCCGCAAGCAGCGGTTGCTGGGTTCGTGGAAGCACGCGATCGTCCCGGCCGTCCCCGGCTCGCTGCTGGTCATGGGTCTGGTCCTGGCGGGTCACGACCTGGGCACCATGCTCGTGATCCTGCTGCTCGTCGCGGGCGCGTTCTTCGTCGCCGGTGTCGACTGGAGGCTCCTCGCGACGGCGGGAGGCATCGCCGCACTGGTGGTCGGCGTCGGGTTCGTGGCCATGCAGGAGAGCTCCAACCGCACGAGCCGCTTCCTCGCGACCTACGCGGGCGTCTGCGACACGACCGACGCGAACGTGGGCACGGGGTGCTACCAGTCGGTGCACGGCCTGTGGGCCCTCGGGACCGGCGGGTTCGGCGGCGTGGGCCTGGGGGCGAGCCGCGAGAAGTGGAGCTATCTCCCCGAGGCGCACAACGACTTCATCTTCGGCGTGATCGGCGAGGAGCTGGGCCTGCTCGGCACGCTCCTCGTCCTCGCGCTCTTCGCGGTGCTCGGGCTCGCGATGAGCCGCGTGATCCGTCGGCACCCGGACCCGTTCGTGAAGATCACGACCGCGGGCATCGCGTGCTGGATCGTCGGGCAGGCGTTCATCAACATCGGTGTCGTGATCGGCATCGTCCCCGTCATCGGCGTCCCGCTGCCCCTGGTCTCCTCGGGCGGCTCGGCACTCATCACGACCATGGCCGCGCTCGGCGTCGTCATCTCGTTCGCGCGCGACGAGCCGGGGGCGCGCGAGGCGCTCAGCGCCCGGGGGAGCGTGGTGCGCAGGTCGCTCGCCGTCGTCGGGCACGCCGGGCGACGCGCCCTCCCGCGCCGACGCTCCCAGCAGCGATGACCGCGGGCCGGCACGGGTGCGACGCCCGGGCGCCGGGACCGTCGCCGACGCGCACGGCTACCCTCAGGACTCCGGGCCTTCCCGGGACAGCAACCAGCAGCGACAGCAAGGACAGGTGACAGGTACGTGGTGAGCTCTTCAGTCGGCTCGGTGGTGCTCGCAGGCGGCGGGACGGCGGGGCACGTCAACCCGCTGCTCGCGGTCGCGGACGAGCTGCGCGCACGCAACCCCGAGGCGGTCCTGACCGTGCTCGGGACGGAGAGCGGGCTCGAGGCGGACCTCGTGCCGGCGCGCGGGTACCCGCTGCGCTTCGTGCCCAAGGTGCCGATGCCGCGCCGCCCGAGCGGCGAGTGGGTCGCGCTGCCGGGGCGGCTCAAGGCCGCGGTCGAGGCGGCGGGGGCCGTGATCGACGAGACCCGGGCCGAGGTCGTGGTGGGCTTCGGCGGCTACGTCTCGACCCCCGCGTACATCGCGGCTCACCGCCGCGGCGTACCGATCGTGATCCACGAGCAGAATGCTCGGCCTGGCCTCGCGAACCGGGCGGGCGCTCGCTGGGCGACGTCGGTCGCGCTCACGTTCGAGGGGACCCCGCTCAAGGGTGGTGTCGTCACGGGGCTGCCGCTGCGCTGGGAGATCGCCGACCTGATCCGCGACCGCGGGGTCGACGCACCGACGGTGCGGGCGAACGCCGCGGCGTCGTTGGGCCTGGACCCGGCGCGCCCCACCGTGGTCGTCACGGGTGGCTCGCTCGGCGCCCAGAGCCTCAACGAGGCGGTGTCGGGTGCGGCGCGCGAGATCCTCGCGACCGGGGCCCAGGTCCTGCACCTGACCGGCCGGGGCAAGGCGGACGCGGTGCGCGCAGCGGTGGCAGGGCTGGGTGGCTACGACGTGCGCGAGTACCTCGCGGAGATGCACCTCGCGTACGCGGTCGCGGACCTCGTGGTCTGCCGCTCGGGCGCGGGGACGGTCAGCGAGCTCGCCGCGCTGGGTATCCCCGCGGTCTACGTGCCGCTGCCCATCGGGAACGGCGAGCAGAGGCTCAACGCCGGTCCGCTCGTGCGGGCCGGGGGCGGCATCCTCGTCGAGGACGAGGCGTTCACCGCGCCGTGGGTGGCCGTGAACGTCCCGGCGCTGGTCACCGACGGCGACCGCCTGCGCACCATGGCCTCGCTCGCCTCGCGGGCCGGGGTCCAGGACGCGACGGCACGGGTCGCGGACCTGGTCGTGAAGGCCGCCGGGAGCGCGCGATGACGGGCACCGACGGCGGGCCCGCGGCGGCGCCTCCGGCGCTCGACGACCTGGGGACCGTCCACCTCGTCGGCATCGGCGGCGCGGGCATGTCCGTCGTGGCCCGCCTGCTCGTCGCGCGCGGGGTGCGGGTCCAGGGCTCGGACGCCAAGGACAGCGCCGTGGTCGAGGCGCTGCGATCGGACGGAGTCACCGTCCACGTGGGGCACGACGCGCGCAACGTCGAGGGGGCCGACACGCTCGTGCTGTCGAGCGCGGTGCGTCCCGACAACCCCGAGCTGGTCGCGGCGCGAGCCGCGGGCCTGCGCGTGCTGCACCGTTCGGAGGCGCTCGCCGCGCTCATGGCGCTGGGCCGCTCGGTCGCGGTCGCGGGCGCGCACGGCAAGACCACGACGTCGGCCATGGTCGCGACGACCCTGCGCTCGGCGGGTCTCGACCCGTCCTTCGCGATCGGGGGCTCGGTCATCACGAGCGACGGCGCGGTCCCCGGGGGACACCTGGGGGCGGGGGACGTCGTGGTCGCGGAGGCCGACGAGTCGGACGGCTCGTTCCTCAACTACGCCCCGACCATCGCGGTCGTGCTGAACGTCGAGCCCGACCACCTGGACCACTACGGCTCGCGCGAGGCGTTCGAGCAGGCGTTCGTCGACTTCGCGCAGCGCATCGCGCCGGGCGGGTTCCTCGTCGCGTGCGCGGACGACCCGGGTGCCCGCACCCTGGCCGACGCGCACCGCGCGTCGGGCGGTCGGGTCGTCACGTACGGCACGTCGCCGGGCAGCGACGCGCGGCTGTCGGACGTCCGGCCCGACGGCGCCACGGGCGTGGCTGCGCGGCTCACCGTCACCGGTGAGGCAGAGGGCCGGGACGCCCGGGCGCTCGTCGGCGCGCCGGACGTCCTCGAGCCGAGGTCCCACGACCTGCGCCTGCAGGTGCCCGGCGCGCACAACGCGCTCAACGCCGCCGCGGCGGTCGCGACCGCGATCCTGCTGGGCGTGAGCACCGAGCAGGCCGTGGCCGGGGTGGGCGAGTTCCTGGGCACCGGTCGACGCTTCGAGTCCCGGGGCGAGGCGGGCGGCGTACGGGTGGTCGACGACTACGCGCACCACCCGACCGAGGTCGCGGCGCTCCTGGCCGCGGCGCGCCCCGTGGCTGCGGGCGGGCGGGTGCTCGTGCTCTTCCAGCCGCACCTGTTCTCCCGCACGCGCACCTTCGCTCGGGAGTTCGCCGACGCGTTGTCGCTCGCCGACGAGGTCGTGGTCACAGGCGTGTACGCGGCGCGGGAGGACCCGGACCCGACGACGGGTTCGTGGACGATCACCGACCTCATGGCGGGCGGGGTCGTCCGGGGCGTCGAGGACAGGTTCGAGGCGGCTCGTGCGATCGCGGCCTCCGCGCGTCCCGGTGACCTGCTGCTCACGGTGGGGGCCGGGGACGTGACCGAGCTCGGCGCGGTGGTCCTCGATGCGCTCTCGCAGCCCGTCGCGCCTGCGGGGGAGGGCGACGACTGATGCGTCCGCCGTCCCGCCCTCGGCCCGCGGCGCCTCGTCCGGCCTCGCATCCTGCGCAGCCTCGGCAGGCGCAGCCGGCCCGGCCTCCCCGGCCGGAGCCCGGTCCGGGCGGCCCGGCCGGTCCGACCCGGCCCCCGGAGGCGCCCGACGCGCCGGGCTGGGGCGAGGAGGCGGCGGGCGACGACGTCGCGACGCAGCCGCTCGTGCTCCGGGGCGCCGAGCTCGCACGGACCGAGCCCACGAACGCGCGACGGGAACGTCCCCCGACCGCCCCGGTCCCCTTCGTTGGGGCGGGGGGTGGGCAGGGTGGGCGACCGGTCGACCGGGTGGTCTCGACCGGGATGGCGGACCGGCTGGCCGAGAAGGCCGCGATGCGTCGGCACCTGCTCAGGAACCGGATCCTGGGGTGGGCCGCGGCGGTGCTCGCGGTCGTGGCCGGGGTGTGGGTCGTGCTCTTCTCGCCCCTGCTCGGGACGGACCCGGCCAAGGTCGAGATCTCGGGGGAGGGGACGGTGATCGACGTCGCCCAGGTCGAGCAGGCCGTGGCGCGGGTCGACGGCGTCCCGTTGCCCCGCGTGGACACGATCGGGCTGCGGGACGCGATCCTCGATCTCAACGGCGTCCGTGACGTGCGGATCCTGCGAGTGTGGCCGGACGGGCTGAGCGTGACCCTCGAGTCGAGGGAGCCGGTGGCGGCCGTCCCGCACGAGGGTGCCTTCGCTCTGCTGGACCGTGACGGGGTCCAGGTCGCCACGGTCGACGCGGTGCCGGACGGCCTGCCGGAGATCGGCGTGACGCTCGACGAGAAGGGTGCGCGGTCGTTGCATGCGGCTCGTATCGTGCTCAACGCTCTCCCTCCCGAGCTGCGGGCCGAGGTCGCAGAGGTCACGGCTCCGACGCAGGACGCGGTCACCATGACGTTGCGCGACGGTGCGGTCGTCGAGTGGGGCAACGAGGAGGACGCGGCGCTCAAGGTCCGGGTGCTCCAGGCGTTGCGGGCGCTGCCCGAGAACCAGGGGGTCACGCTCTTCGACGTGTCGGCCCCCACGATGCCGATCAGCCGGTGAGCGGCTGGGAGGATGTGACATGGACCATCGCGGAGGTTTTCGCCGACACGCGCGGGCGGGTCGTTGATACGGCAGGGACGGGCACCTACCGTCGACACAGCACAACCTGACATAACTATAACCCTCTAGTTGAGGGTGAAGGTTGAGGGCTACAGGATCGAGAGGCATTGACGTGGCAACTCCGCAGAACTACCTAGCAGTGATCAAGGTGGTCGGCATCGGCGGTGGTGGCGTGAACGCCGTCAACCGGATGATCGAGGTCGGTCTCAAGGGCGTCGAGTTCATCGCCATCAACACCGACGCGCAGGCGCTGCTGATGTCCGACGCGGACGTCAAGCTCGACGTCGGGCGCGAGCTCACGCGCGGCCTCGGAGCGGGGGCCGACCCTGAGGTGGGCAAGAAAGCGGCCGAGGACCACGCCGAGGAGATCGAGGACGTCCTGCGCGGCGCCGACATGGTCTTCGTCACGGCGGGCGAGGGCGGCGGCACCGGGACCGGTGGCGCGCCCGTGGTCGCGCGCATCGCCCGCTCGCTCGGCGCCCTGACCGTCGGTGTCGTCACGCGACCCTTCACGTTCGAGGGTCGTCGTCGGTCCGTCCAGGCGGACCAGGGGATCGAGGCACTGCGCAACGAGGTCGACACCCTCATCGTCATCCCGAACGACCGGCTCCTGTCGATGTCCGACCGCAACGTCTCGGCGCTCGACGCGTTCCACTCGGCCGACCAGGTCCTGCTCTCGGGCGTCCAGGGCATCACGGACCTCATCACGACCCCGGGCCTGATCAACCTCGACTTCGCCGACGTGAAGTCCGTCATGCAGGGCGCGGGCAGCGCCCTCATGGGCATCGGCTCCGCACGCGGCGAGGACCGGGCCGTCCAGGCGGCCGAGCTCGCGATCTCCTCCCCGCTGCTCGAGGCGAGCATCGACGGTGCGCACGGGGTCCTGCTGTCGATCCAGGGCGGCTCCGACCTCGGGCTCTTCGAGATCAACGAGGCGGCACGCCTGGTCCACGAGGCGGCCCACACCGAGGCGAACATCATCTTCGGTGCGGTGATCGACGACGCCCTCGGCGACGAGGTCCGCGTGACGGTCATCGCGGCCGGGTTCGACGGCGGCACGCCCCAGATCCGCAAGGACGCCCGCGCGCTGGGTCAGGTCGCCGGGACGCCTGCGGCCCCGCCCGTACCCGCACCGCTGCCCGCGGCCGTGCCGACGGCCACGGGCAGCCACACGCTCCCGCGCCCGGTGGTCCCGATCGCCTCGGAGCCCGACGACGTCCCCGTCACCTTCGGGGGCGGTGCCGCGACGGTCTCGGCCGGCTATGCGCCGATCCCGACGTTCAGCGTCGTCCCGACCGAGGAGAACGTCAACGCCGAGCAGCCGTCGGCCGAGCGCTCGGCCCAGGTCGAGGTTCCCCGCCTGTACGACGAGGAGCCCGTCCGGCGCAAGGTCGAGGACCTCGACGTCCCCGACTTCCTGAAGTAGCCCGTGCCCGATCCTGCACTCCCCGCACCCCCGGTTCTCGAGGTCGACCTCGGACCGGGGGTGCGTGCTGCTTTCACGGGACGGGTCGGCGGGTCCTCGCCCGCACCCTGGTCCGGGCTCAACCTCGGCCTGGGGGTCGGTGACGACGCCGAGCGTGTCCTCGCTCATCGCGAGGCGGTCGGTCGCCGGCTCGGTGCACCGCTGGTCTTCGGCACGCAGGTGCACGGCGCCGAGGTCCGCGTGCTCTCGGCGGCCGACCGGGCGGCCCGGGTCGAGACGGGCGAGGGGGCAGCTACGTGCGGCGAGCAGGACGCGCTCGTGACGGCCCAGCCCGGGCTCGGGCTCGGGGTCCTGGTCGCGGACTGCGTCCCGGTCCTGCTCGCCGACCCGTACGCCCGGGTCGTCGGCGTCGTCCACGCGGGGCGCCAAGGGCTGCTCGCAGGGGTCGTCGGCGCTGCGCTCGGGGTGCTCGTCGCCCAGGGGGCGCGCGCGGACCAGGTGCGTGCCGTCGTCGGGCCTGCTGCCTGCGGGCGGTGCTACGAGGTCCCCGAGCACATGCGCGACGAGGTCGCCGCGGCCCGTCCCGGCACGTCGTCGACCACGAGCTGGGGCACCCCGGCGCTCGACCTGCCCGCCGGGGTCGTCGCGGAGCTGCGTGCCGCCGGCGTGCGGACCGTCGTCGAGACCGGGATCTGCACCCTCGAGGACGAGCGCTTCTACTCCCACCGTCTCGCGACCCGTGGCGGCACCACGACGGGGCGGTTCGCGGGTGTCGTCGCTCTCGAGTGACCGGCCGCCGGGTCTCGACGTGCCGTTTCTCACCCCCCGGCCCGTTGTCGTCTCCTGGGCGTGTCGCATCACGCGCGTGTCCGGGGCTGGGCTAGCGTGCAAAGCACGGAACCAGCAGTCGACATGAGGACGGAGAGAGGGCGATGGCCGGAGCACTTCGCAAGACCATGCTTTACCTGGGCCTCGCTGATGATCGAGGCGAGGGCGACCAGGAAGAGTTCATCGACGAGTACGACGACTTGGGGGCCGACGTGCCGACCGACTACCAGGCTCAGGTGACCCCGCTGCACCGGACGGTCGCCCCACGAGAGGTACCCCAGACGAGCATGTCAGCAGCCGAGCTCCGCCGGATCACCACCGTGCACCCGCGCTCCTACAACGACGCCCGCGTCATCGGGGAGGCGTTCCGTGGCGGCACCCCCGTCATCATGAACCTCTCCGACATGGACGACGCGGACGCCAAGCGACTCGTCGACTTCTCCGCAGGCCTCATCTTCGGGCTGCACGGAGCCATCGAACGAGTGACCAACAAGGTCTTCCTGCTCTCTCCGGAGCACGTCGAGATCACCGGTGAGGAGCAGGCTCCCGAGCCTCCGGTGAGCCGGGCCGGCTTCTTCAACCAGAGCTGACCGCGGACTCTGGCACAGTTGACCCTGTGAATTTCGTCTTCGATCTGCTGGCATTCGTCCTCGGCCTCTACCTCGTGGTGCTCATCGGACGGGTGGTGTTCGACTGGGTGCAGGTCTTCGCCCGGGACTGGCGCCCTCGGGGCGTCATGCTCGTCCTGGCGGAGGCCATCTACACCCTGACCGACCCACCGCTGCGAGCGCTGCGCAAGGTCATCCCGCCCCTGACCCTCGGTCAGGTGCGGATCGATCTCGGCTTCATCGTGCTCTTCCTCGCAGTGTCGTTCGCTGCACAGATCCTGAGGGCCCTGTAAACACGTAGAAATCTGACATCACGGCGTTCTTGCGACCGACGCCCCCTGGAGGGGCTCGGTCGGAGGCCGCCTCCGCTGACAATCTCCGCTACTTTGGACTGTGGCGATCTCGAGATCGCCCGGACTGACGGCGCAAACGCATTGAGGTGAGACGATGGCACTGCTGACAGCAGAGGACATCCTGAACAAGAAGTTCTCCGCGACGAAGTTCCGCGAGGGATACGACGTCGAAGAGGTCGATGACTTCCTGGACGAGGTGGTGAGGACGCTCAACTCCGTGCAGGAGGAGAACGACGACCTCAAGACCAAGCTGGCCGCAGCGGAGCGACGTGTCGCCGAGCTCAGCCGGGCCGACGCCTCGGCGCCGTCCAAGCCGGCCGTGGTCGAGACCCCGTCGGCACCGGAGCCCGCACCCGTCGTGGCGAGCGTCGCGCCCGCCCTGGGCAAGCCGACCGCCGAGCCGGAGTCGGCCACCGGCATGCTCCAGCTCGCCCAGAAGCTGCACGACGACTACGTGCGCTCGGGCCAGCAGGAGGGCGACCGCCTCATCGCGGAAGCGAAGGAGGAGGGGACCCGGATCGTGCAGGAGGCCGAGGAGACCTCGCACCGCACGCTCTCGCAGCTCGAGCAGGAGCGGTCGCTCCTGGAGCGCAAGATCGACGAGCTCCGTCTCTTCGAGCGGGACTACCGCACGCGCCTCAAGAGCTACCTGCAGAACCTCATGGGGGACCTCGACAACCGCGGCAGCGCTCTCCCGCCCCGCAGCGGTTCCGGCGCGGGTCGCTCGAGCGACCTCAGCGCGGGCATCTAGTCCACCTGCCACCTGGCAGACGATCACACCAGGCGTGCGGACCACAGGGTTCGCCGTCGGTCGGTCCGTGACGACGCACCACACCGGTCCATCCGGCGTGGTGCGTTGTGCGTACCGGCGGGCGGCGTCTACTCTCACCGCAACTCGAACCGGAGGGGCGACATGACCAAGCTCAGCACCGCGACGCGCGCGGTCGTACGACAGCAGTTCCCGAACCTAGCTCGCGACGTCAAGTCCTTCCCCGTGCGTGACGGCGAGGAGCCGTGGACGCTGAAGGAGGCGGAGGAGCAGGCAGCGACCCTGCTGGAGGAGCGCGAGCGCCTCGAGCGAGAGCTCACCGAGGCGGACCAGGAGCTCTCGGAGCTCCTGCGCAACTCGGGGGACGGTGCGGGCGACGACCAGGCGGACTCCGGGTCCAGCGCGCTCGAACGCGAGCAGGAGCTCACCCTCGTCAACAACATGAGGGACCTGCTCGAGCAGACCAAGCACGCGCTCGACCGCATCGCGGCCGGGACCTACGCGACGTGCGAGGCGACCGGGCTCCCGATCGGCAAGGCTCGCCTGCAGGCCTACCCGCGGGCGAACCTGTCCGTCGAGGCGAAGCAGCGCGAGGAACGTCGCTGACGCGACCGCACGCCGCGTGCGAGAAGGCCGCCGTCCCCACGGGGACGGCGGCCTTCGCCGTCCGGATCGTTGACCAGCGGCTGGACATGGCAGACTTGCCGCCGATGCCATCGACTCCCTCTCCCCAGCAGCCCGTGCCCGCCGACCCGTCCGAGGGCGGCGCCGAGGCCGTGCCCGCGGCCCCCGCCGCGGACGTCCGGCCGCGCGCGACCGTCGCCCCACGGCGCCTCGTCCTGTGGGTCGTGGTGCTCGCGGCCCTCGTGATCCTGGTCGACCAGGTCACCAAGATCTGGGCCGTCGCAGAGCTCGAGGGTCGCGAGACCATCGAGCTCCTCGGCGAGTGGCTCCACCTGACGTTCATCCGCAACGAGGGGGCGGCGCTCGGGATCGGCTCGGGCTACACCTGGATCCTGACGATCGTCGTCACGGTCGTGATCGTGTTCATCCTGCGCAGCATGCGCAAGATCGGGTCGCGGGGCTGGGCGATCGCCCTCGGGCTGCTGCTCGGAGGGGCGCTGGGCAACCTCATCGACCGGATCTTCCGGGAGCCCGGGTTCGCACAGGGGCACGTGGTCGACTTCATCGGGTACGGCGACCTGTTCATCGGGAACGTCGCGGACATCGCGGTCGTGGCGGCCGCGGTGATGATCGCGATCCTCTCGGTCCAGGGGATCGGCATCGACGGGCAGCGGCACGTCGAGCAGGAACCGGCGAAGGACGACACTGACGAGGAGGGGAGCGCCGCCGCGGAGCAGGACACCGACGCACCCGAGCAGGGGGCCCCGACGACCTCCCCGGCCGCCGGGACCCAGGGTTCCGGCACGGCGACGGCCTCCGGCCCGACGGCCGGGACGGAGTCCTGATGGGCCAGGTGCGCTCGCTCCCGGTCCCGGACGGGCTGGCCGGCGAACGGGTCGACGCCGCGCTGGCGCGACTGCTGGGTCTGTCCCGGACGCGTGCCGCCGAGGTCGCCGCCGCGGGCGGCGTGCGGGTCGACGGCCGCGAGGTCGGCAAGTCCGACCGGCTGGTCGCCGGGGCCTGGCTCGAGGTGGAGATCCCCGACGAGCCCGAGGCCCGGGCGCCCCAGGTCGTCGCCGAGCCCGTGCCGGGCATGAAGATCGTGTACGACGACGACGACGTCGTGGTCATCGACAAGCCCGTCGGTGTCGCGGCCCACCCTTCTCCCGGCTGGACGGGGCCGACGGTCGTCGGCGCCCTGATCGCCGCGGGGTACCGGATCTCGACGTCGGGGGCCGCGGAGCGCCAGGGCATCGTGCACCGCCTCGACGTCGGGACGTCCGGCCTCATGGTCGTGGCCAAGAGCGAGCTCGCGTACTCGGTGCTCAAGCGCGCGTTCAAGGAGCGCACGGTCGAGAAGGTCTACCACGCGCTCGTCCAGGGACACCCCGAGCCGACGACCGGGACGATCGACGCGCCCATCGGGCGTCACCCGTCGGCCGACTACAAGTTCGCCGTCACGGCCGAGGGCAAGCCCTCGGTGACGCACTACGAGGTTCTCGAGATGCTCCCGGCGGCGTCGCTCGTCGAGGTGCACCTCGAGACCGGCCGGACCCACCAGATCAGGGTGCACTTCTCCGCGCTTCGCCACCCTTGCGTGGGCGACCTGACGTACGGGGCGGACCCGGTGCTGGCCAAGAAGGTCGGCCTCACGCGGCAGTGGCTGCACGCGGTGCAGCTCGGCTTCGAGCACCCGGCGACCGGGCAGTGGACGCAGGTCACGAGCGAGTACCCCGACGACCTGGCTCGTGCGCTCGAGGTCGTGCGCGGGGCCTACTCCTGACGACGTCGGCCGGGCTCGAGGGTCCGCCGGGAGAAGGACGACGATGCTGACCACCGAACGGGTCCGGACGCCCGAGCAGCTCACCGAGGCGCACGCGCTGCGGCTGGAGGTCTTCGTGGACGAGCAGCAGGTCCCGCTCGCCGAGGAGATCGACGACGCCGACTTCGCGCCCACCACGACGCACGTCGTGGTCCGGGACCCGTCGGGGGCCGTCGTGGGGACCGGGCGCCTGCTGACCGACCCCTCCCACCCGGGGGAGGTGCACATCGGGCGGGTCGCGGTGGCGCGCGCTGCGCGAGGCACCGGTGCGGGCGCTGCGGTCATGCGGGCGCTCGAGGAGATCGCGCTCGCCGAGCACGCGTCGCAGGGCAGCGTCCGGATCGAGCTCAGCGCGCAGACGCAGGCCACGGGCTTCTACGAGCGTCTCGGCTACCAGGTGTACGGCCCGGTGTACCTCGATGCCGGGATCGACCACCGCGACGCCGCCAGGACGCTCACGACCGGCGGCTGACGGTCGGGCCCTGCCGGCCCGGCAGGCGGACCGGGCAGCCTCCCGGCTGCCGCGGTTCCCGGCGGGGCGTCCGCGGGGCGCCGTGCTCCTGCGGCCCCGTCCACGCGGGCCGGCGCGCCGCTCCCACGGGGCGAGCGACGCCGTCGGGCGGGGAGGCGTGCCGCCCGGCGCGCATGAGACGAGGCACACGCCGGTGCCGGTGGGCGACACGCCGGAGGCGTCGGTGGGTCGATCTAGACTCGTCGCATGCCGTCTGCCGCCGCCCCCGGAAGCACCCAGAAGTCCGACGACTTCGTCCACCTCCACGTCCACACCGAGTACTCGATGCTGGACGGCGCCGCGCGGCTCGGAGACCTCTTCGAGGAGACCGCGCGCCTGGGGCAGAAGGCCATCGCGACGACGGACCACGGCTACATCTTCGGGGCGTTCGACTTCTGGTCCAAGGCGACCCAGGCGGGCATCAAGCCCATCATCGGCGTCGAGGCGTACGTCACGCCCGGCACGAGCCGTTTCGACCAGACCCGTGTGCGCTTCGGCGAGAAGGGCCAGGAGTCCGACGACGTCTCGGCCCGCGGCGCCTACACGCACCTGACGATGTGGGCCCGCAACAACGAGGGCCTGCACAACCTCTTCCGGGCGAGCTCGCTCGCCTCGCTCGACGGCCAGATGGGCAAGTGGCCCCGCATGGACCGCGACCTGCTCGAGCGCTACGGCAAGGGCATGATCGCGTCCTCGGGCTGCCCCTCGGGCGAGATCCAGACCAAGCTGCGGCTCGGCCAGTGGGACGCGGCAGTGCAGGCCGCCGGTGAGCTCCAGGACGTGTTCGGCAAGGAGAACTTCTACGTCGAGCTCATGGACCACGGGCTCGACATCGAGCGTCGCGTCATCAAGGACCTGCTGCGGCTCTCGGAGACCATCGGGGCCCCGCTGGTCGCGACGAACGACCTGCACTACGTGAAGAAGGAGGACAGCCACTCCCAGGAGGCGTTGCTGTGCATCAACTCCGGCTCCACGCTCGCCGACCCCGACCGCTTCAAGTTCGACGGCGACGGCTACTACGTCAAGTCCGCGGCAGA
Source organism: Oerskovia sp. NPDC057915 (assembly GCF_042887685.1). Classification (NCBI taxonomy): domain Bacteria; kingdom Bacillati; phylum Actinomycetota; class Actinomycetes; order Micrococcales; family Cellulomonadaceae; genus Oerskovia; species Oerskovia sp. NPDC057915. The sequence continues at coordinate 110,810 of NZ_JBHVOS010000008.1, forward strand.
GATGCGTCACATCTGGAAAGAGCTGCCCGAGGCCTGCGACAACACGCTGCTCATCGCCGAGCAGTGCGAGGTCAGCTTCGACACGTCCGCGAACTACATGCCCAACTACCCCTGCCCTCCGGGCGAGGACGAGACCTCCTGGTTCATCAAGGAGGTCGAGAAGGGCCTGCACTACCGCTACCCGGACGGCATCTCGGACGCCGTGCGCAAGCAGGCCGAGTACGAGACCCAGGTCATCGTGCAGATGGGCTTCCCGGGCTACTTCCTCGTCGTCGCCGACTTCATCAACTGGGCCAAGGACAACGGGATCCGCGTGGGACCGGGACGTGGCTCGGGTGCGGGCTCCATGGCCGCGTACGCGATGCGCATCACGGACCTCGACCCGCTGCAGCACGGCCTGATCTTCGAGCGCTTCCTCAACCCGGACCGCGTGTCCATGCCCGACTTCGACGTCGACTTCGACGAGCGACGTCGTGGTGAGGTCATCCGCTACGTCACGGAGAAGTACGGCGAGGACCGCGTCGCCCAGATCGTCACGTACGGCACCATCAAGGCCAAGCAGGCCCTCAAGGACTCCTCACGCCTCCTGGGCTTCCCCTTCGCGATGGGTGAAAAGCTCACCAAGGCCATGCCGCCCGCGATCATGGGCAAGGACATCTCGCTCACGGGCATCTTCAACCCCGACGACAAGCGGTACAACGAGGCCGACGAGTTCCGCCAGATCCACTCGGCGGACCCCGACGCCCAGCGCGTGGTCGAGCTCGCCAAGGGTATCGAGGGCCTGAAGCGCCAGTGGGGTGTGCACGCGGCCGGCGTCATCATGTCGAGCGAGCCGCTCATCGACATCATCCCGATCATGCGCCGCCTCCAGGACGGTGCGGTCATCACGCAGTTCGACTACCCCACGTGCGAGGGCCTCGGCCTGATCAAGATGGACTTCCTGGGCCTGCGCAACCTCACGATCCTCGACGACGCGCTCGAGAACATCGTGATGAACGGCAAGGACCCGGTCGAGCTCGAGGCCCTGACCCTCGACGACCCCAAGACGTACGACCTCCTGGGGCGCGGCGACACCCTGGGCGTGTTCCAGCTCGACGGCGGCGGCATGCGGACCCTGCTCAAGCTCATGCGCCCCGACAACTTCGAGGACATCTCGGCCGTGGGCGCGCTGTACCGCCCGGGCCCCATGGGCGCCAACTCGCACACCAACTACGCGCTGCGCAAGAACGGGATGCAGGAGGTCACTCCCATCCACCCCGAGCTCGAGGAAGCCCTCGAGGACATCCTGGGGACCACGTACGGCCTGATCGTGTACCAGGAGCAGGTCATGGCCATCGCGCAGAAGGTCGCCGGGTACTCGCTCGGTCAGGCCGACATCCTGCGCCGCGCGATGGGCAAGAAGAAGAAGTCCGAGCTGGACAAGCAGTTCGAGGGCTTCTCGAACGGCATGAAGGAGCGCGGCTTCTCCATGGCCGCGGTCAAGACGCTGTGGGACATCCTGCTGCCGTTCTCGGACTACGCTTTCAACAAGGCGCACTCCGCGGCCTACGGAGTCGTCTCCTACTGGACCGCCTACCTCAAGGCCAACTACCCGACCGAGTACATGGCGGCGCTGCTCACGAGCGTGCGCGACGACAAGGACAAGTCGGCGCTCTACCTCAACGAGTGCCGCCGCATGGGGATCACGGTCCTGCCGCCGGACGTGAACTCGTCGTCGGCGAACTTCACCGCCGTCGGCAAGGACATCCGCTTCGGCCTCACGGCGGTCCGCAACGTCGGTGCCAACGTCGTGGACGCGATCGTCGCGACGCGCGAGGACAAGGGCACGTTCGCGTCCTTCACCGACTTCCTCGACAAGGTCCCCGCCGTGGTCTGCAACAAGCGGACCATCGAGTCGCTCATCAAGGCCGGGGCGTTCGACTCGCTCGACCACGCGCGGCGCGCCCTGCTCGTGGTGCACGAGCAGGCCGTGGACTCGGTCATCAGCGTCAAGCGCGAGGAGGCCAAGGGGCAGTTCGACCTCTTCGCCGATCTGGGGGGTGAGGACCCCGCCATGTCCTTCAGCGTCGACGTGCCCGACATCCCCGACTGGGACAAGAAGCAGCGCCTCGCGTTCGAGCGGGAGATGCTCGGCCTGTACGTCTCCGACCACCCGTTGTCGGGACTCGAGCACGTGCTGACCCGCGCGGCCGACACGTCGATCGCCGCGCTCATGGCCGACGAGGCGCGTCCCGACGGCTCGACCGTCGTGATCGCCGGGCTCATCACCTCGCTCCAGCGCAAGATGAGCAAGAACGGCAACCCGTGGGCCGCGGTGACGATCGAGGACCTCGAGGGCGGGGTCGAGGTCATGTTCTTCGGCGAGACCTACCTGGCGTACTCGACGATCCTCGCCGAGGACCAGGTCGTGGTGCTGCGGGGACGGGTGCGGCGACGCGACGAGACCATGCAGCTCCAGGCCATGGAGGTGTCGCTCCCGGACATCTCGACGGTCGCCGACACGCCGGTGCTCGTGAGCCTGCCCGAGTCGCGCTGCACACAGCCCGTGGTCGAGAAGCTGCGCGAGATCCTCTCGACGCACCCGGGGGTGACCGAGGTCCATCTCAAGCTCACGAGCCCCGGGCGGACCAAGGTCATGCGGCTCGAGGACACCCTGCGGGTCACCAAGAGCCCGGCGCTGTACGGCGACCTCAAGGCGCTGCTCGGTCCGACGTGCCTCACGGTGTGACCGGGGACGCGGGCCCAGGGGGCGCGGACGGGTACCGACCAGCGGCGGACGGGTCTCCGGGACGCTTCCAGGTGATCCCGGCGGCCTACGTGCTGCTGCGCCGAGGCGACCAGGTCCTGCTCCAGCTCCGGCAGAACACCGGCTACATGGACGGGCACTGGGCCGCGGCCGCGGCGGGGCACGTCGAGCAGGGCGAGAGCGTGCTGGCCGCCGCCCGGCGTGAGGCGCGCGAGGAGCTGGGCATCGACGTCGCAGCGACGGACCTCGAGCCGGTCACGGTCATGCACCGGACCCGTCCGGACGGGGGACCGATCGAGCAGCGGGTCGACTTCTTCTTCGTGTGCCGCACGTGGACGGGCGACCCGGTGATCGAGGAGCGGGAGAAGGCCGCAGACCTGCGCTGGTTCGCACTGTCCGCGCTGCCCGAGCCCCTCGTGCCGCACGAGGCCGCGGTGCTCGCCGGGCTCGCGCGTGGCGTCGTGCCGGCCGTCATGACCTACGGGTTCGGAGCCACGGAGGGCACGTAGACTCGCGGTCGTGATCCACCTGACCCCCGAGCAGCGCGTCTTCGTGACCGAGCGCCACCTGGCGACCCTGACCACCCTCCGCGCGGACGGCAGCCCGCACGTCGTCCCCGTGGGCTTCACGTGGGACCCCGAGACCGGGGTCGTGCGCATCACGACGAACGACACCTCGGTCAAGGCCCTCAACGCCGGCCGGCTCACGGCCGACGGCGCACAACCGCGCGCGGCCGTCTGCCAGGTCGAGGGCGGACGCTGGATCACGCTCGAGGGCACCGTCTCGGTCTCGCGCGACCCCGACGAGGTCGCCGAGGCCGTGCGTCGCTACACCAAGCGGTACAAGGAGCCGCGGGTCAACCCGCGCCGCGTCGTCCTGCGGATCGTCGCGGACAAGGTCATGAGCTCGAGCTACATGGCCTTCTGATCACTCGTGGGCGGCCCGTGCCGCCGCACGGGCCGTCTCCGGCTAGCCGACGATCGCGCCGATCTGGCCGGTCGGGACGTCGACCGTCACGACGTCGCCCTTGCGCAGCTGGCGCCCGCGGCGCGTGTCGACCTCGCCGTTGACCTGGACCTCCCCCTCGGAGATGAGGTCGCGGGCCTGGGCGCCGGAGTCGACGAGGCTCGCGAGCTTGAGGAACTGGCCGAGGCGGATGACGTCGTCGGTGATCTCCACCGTGGGTGTCGTGGTCATGAGAGCCATTCTCTCGCGTCCGGGACGTCCCGGGGAACTGCCCACCTGCTGAATGGCCTGGAGGTCGGTTCGCGGCCCGGCCTACGATGGACCGGTGATCAATCGCATCGACCTGCGTGGTCGTTCCCTGTCTCCCCGTGAGCTCACGGAGATCCTGCCCCGTCCGGAGATCGGCGTCGAGGACGCCGCGGAGAAGGTCGCCCCGATCCTGCACGACGTCCGCCTGCACGGCTCCTCCGCGCTGCGGGACCTCTCGGAGCGGTTCGACGGCGTGCGACCGGTCCACCTGCGGGTCCCGGCCGAGCGCCTGTCGGCCGCGCTCGAGACGCTCGACCCGCTCGTGCGCGACGGCCTCGAGGAGGCGATCCGTCGTGTCCGCACGGTGCACGCCGCGCAGCGCCCCCAGCCGTTCTCGGTCGACCTGGCCCCCGGGGCGCAGGTCCGCCAGCGCTGGATCCCGGTGCGTCGTGTCGGGCTCTACGTGCCCGGTGGGATCGCGGTGTACCCGTCGTCGGTCATCATGAGCGTCGTCGCGGCGCAGGAGGCCGGCGTGCGCGAGCTCGCGGTGGCCTCGCCGCCGCAGCGCGAGAACGACGGCCTGCCGCACCCCACGATCCTCGCGGCGTGCGCGCTGCTGGGCGTCGAGGAGGTCTACGCGGTCGGTGGCGCGCAGGCGATTGGCATGTTCGCGTACGGCGCCGCGGGCAGCGAGCCGCAGGACGGCGACTACCTGTGCGAGCCCGTCGACGTCATCACGGGTCCGGGGAACATCTACGTCGCGGCCGCCAAGCGGCTCGTGCGCGGTGTCGTGGGCATCGACTCCGAGGCCGGCCCCACCGAGATCGCGATCCTCGCGGACGGTGGCGCCGACGCGACGCACGTCGCGCTCGACCTCATCAGCCAGGGTGAGCACACTCCCGACGCCGCGGCGGTCCTCGTGACGCCGTCGGTCGAGCTCGCGGCCGCGGTGGACGCCCGCCTCGTGGACCTCGTCCCCGAGACCAAGCACGCGGCACGCGTGGCGCAGGCGCTGTCGGGTCCGCAGTCCGCGATCATCGTGGTCGACGACCTGGAGCAGGGGCTCGACGTGGTCGACTCGTACGGCGCCGAGCACCTCGAGGTCCAGACGGCCGACGCCGCGGCCGTGGCCGAGCGGGTGCAGAGCGCGGGCGCCATCTTCGTCGGCCCGTACTCGCCCGTCCCGCTGGGCGACTACATGGCGGGCTCCAACCACGTCCTGCCGACCGGTGGGTGCGCGCACTACTCGAGCGGGCTCGGGGTGCACAGCTTCCTGCGCGCGGTGCAGGTCGTCGAGTACTCGGCCGACGCGCTCCAGGAGCTGGCCGACCGCATCGTGGCCGTCGCGAACGACGAGGACCTGCCCGCGCACGGCGAGGCGATCAAGGCGCGCTTCCAGTAGGCGCGGCCCGTCCCGACGGGAGCGGGGTGCGGACCGGAGACAGGTTCTCCGGTCCGCACCCCGCTCTCGTGCGTCGTGGACGGCGCCCGGTCCTCAGCGCACCCCGAGCACGAACGGGTAGACCGCCGTGGCGCCCGCCTGGCGCAGCAGACGCGCGGCGACCGTGAGGGTCCACCCCGAGTCCGTGTAGTCGTCGACCAGGAGGATGCGGCGCCCCGCGAGCCCGGCCAGCGCAGGCCCCGAGAGCTCGAGCCGGAGGCGTTCGACGACCCCCGCCAGCCGCATGGCCGAGTTCACGTCGTGGCGGCCCGGCTGCTCGCGGCCCGGCACGGGACCGACCGACCCGACGAGCGGGCGGTCGAGGTAGCGCGCGAGCCCGCCGGCGAGGTGCTGGACGAGGTGGGGGCGAGTGGCCGACCGGACGGACACGACGCCGTCGAGCAGGAGCCGGCGCACGGGTGCCGGCTCGTCGGTCGCCGCGTCGCCCTCGTCGGGCGCCCCGGCTACGCCGGCGCCGTCGGTGGAAGGGGCCGCGTACAGCGCGTCCCACTCGTCGAGCACGCGCGCAGCCGCGCGACGCAGCGCGACGGGGGTCTCGCCGTCGGGCACACCGGGGGCGAACAGCTCACGCAGCGGACCCGACCAGCCCAGCCCGTCGAGGCGCGCGACGGCGCGCCCCGGGGAAGCGAGCTCCTCGGGGGACAGGCGGCCCTTGAGGTCGAGCCCCATCCGGTCGAGGCCCGTGGGCCACTGGCGGCGGGCCACGACCTCGACGCCCGGTCGGTCCATGTCGGCGCGGGCCGCGGACACGGCCTCGGCGTCCGGAGCCGCGGGCAGGTCGACGCCGCCGCAGCGGTCGCACCGCCCGCACGTCCAGCCGGGCTCGAGCTCGGGGTCGTCGAGCGTCGCGCGCAGGAACGCCATGCGGCAGCCTGTCGTGGCCTCGTAGTCGATCATGGAGCGCTGCTCGGCGAGCCGGGTCTGCTCGACGCGCGCGTAGCGGTCGGCGTCGTAGACCCACGGCTGCCCGGTCGAGACCCAGCCGCCCTTGACGCGGCGCACCGCGCCGTCGACGTCGAGGACCTTGAGCATGGTCTCCAGTCGCGACCGCTTGAGGTCGACCTGCGTCTCGAGGGCCGCGACCGACTGGGTGCCACCGCCCGCCTCGAGGGCCGCGAGGGTCTCGCGGACCTGGCGCTCGGCGGGGAACGCGAGCGAGCCGAAGTACTCCCAGATGCGCCGGTCCTCCTCGCCCGGCAGGAGCACCACGACCGCGCTGTCGACGCCACGTCCCGCACGGCCGACCTGCTGGTAGTACGCGATGGGCGAGGACGGCGCGCCGAGGTGCACGACGAACGCGAGGTCCGGCTTGTCGAAGCCCATGCCGAGCGCCGAGGTCGCGATGAGCGCCTTGACGCGGTTCTCCTTGAGGTCCGCCTCGAGCTGCTCGCGCTCGGTCGTGTCGGTCTGCCCCGTGTACGCGGCCACGGCCAGGCCCGTCGCACGGAGCTGGCTCGCGACCTGCTCGGCGGCCGAGACGGTGAGGCAGTAGACGATCCCCGAGCCGTCGACGTCCTGGAGGGTCTCCGCGAGCCACGCGATGCGGCTCGGCTGGTCGGGCAGGTTCAGGACGGCCAGGTGCAAGGACTCGCGGTCCAGGCCGCCGCGCAGCACGAGCACGTCCTCGCGCGGGGCGCCGGGCGCACCGCCGGCGGTGCCCGGGGCGCCCGCGCCGACCGACGCCCCCGTGACCCCGAGCTGCTCGGCGACGTCAGCGGTGACGCGCTCGTTCGCGGTCGCGGTCGTGGCGAGCACGGGGATACCCGGGGGCAGGTCCGCGAGCAGGGTGCGGATGCGCCGGTAGTCGGGCCGGAAGTCGTGGCCCCAGTCGGAGATGCAGTGCGCCTCGTCGATCACGACGAGGCCCGCGTCGGCCGCGAGCCGGGGGAGCACCTCGTCGCGGAAGCCGGGGTTGTTGAGCCGCTCGGGCGAGCAGAGCAGGACGTCGACCTCGCCCGCGGCGATCGCGGCGTGCACCTCGTCCCACTCGGTCATGTTCGAGGAGTTGATGGTCACGGCGCGGATCCCGGCGCGGGCCGCGGCCGAGATCTGGTCGCGCATCAGGGCGAGCAGCGGCGAGACGATGACCGTGGGGCCCGCGCCGCGCGAGCGCAGCAGCGAGGTCGCGACGAAGTAGACCGCGGACTTGCCCCAGCCGGTCCGCTGGACCACGAGGGCCCGACGGCGGAACGCGACCAGGGCCTCGATCGCGAGCCACTGGTCGTCGCGCAGCGCCGCGTCCTCCCGGCCGACCAGCTTGCGGAGCGCGGTCTCGGCCTCCTCGCGCAGGTCCTTGCCCTCGAGGAGGCCGCGGAGCATCGCGACCTTGGCGAGGCGCGCGGCGTCGGCGGCGGAGGCGCCCGACGCTGCGTCGACCGGCGCGTCGGCCGCCGCGGCCGAAGGAGCCGGGGCAGCGGCGGGGGCAGCGGACCGGCGAGCCGCAGGTGCCCCGGCGTCGTCGGGGACCGGGGGCTCGTCGTAGAGGTCGGCAGGGGGCTCCGACGCAAAGTCGGGAGGGAGGTCGGCGTACGGGTCGTGCTGGTCACGGGGGAACGAGGTCACCCAGCGATCGTAGGCGCTGGGTGGGACAGCGCGCGGTCGTGCACAGGCGAGGCCCGGCGCGTCCGACGGTGGTCCGTCGGGCGCGCCGGGCCCTCAGCGGTGCGCAGGGGCGGGCCGGCCCCCTCAGGGGCACGTCAGGAGCGCATGTCCATGACCACGCGCCCGTCGATCGCGCCCCGCTCCATCTCGCCGAAGATGTCGTTGACGTCGCTCAGCGGCCGGACGGTGTACGTCGGGGAGACCTTGCCCCGGGCGAAGAAGTCCAGGGCCTCGGCCATGTCCTTGCGGGTCCCGACGATCGAGCCGCGGACCGTCAGACCGAAGAGCACCGTCGTGAAGATGTCGAGCGGGAACTTCTCGGGGGGCAGACCCACGAGCGACACGGTGCCCCCGCGGCGCAGCGCACCGACGGCCTGGGGGAACGCGTGCGCGTTGACGGCCGTCACGAGCGCGCCGTGGACGCCGCCCCCGGTCTTCTCCTGGATCTCGGCCGCGGCGTCGGCCGAGGTGGCCGCGTTGACCGTGACCTCGGCGCCGTGCTTGCGGGCCAGGGCGAGCTTGTCGTCGTCGACGTCGACCGCGGCGACGCGGCGGCCCATGGCCACGGCGTACTGGACGGCGATGTGCCCGAGGCCGCCGATGCCGGAGATCAGGACCCACTCGCCGGGCTGGGTGTCGGTCTGCTTGAGGCCCTTGTAGACAGTGACGCCCGCGCACAGGATCGGCCCGACCGCGGAGTCCTCGACCCCCTCGGGGATGATCGGGGCGTAGCGCGAGTCGACGAGCATGTACTGGCCGAACGAGCCGTCGACCGAGTAGCCGCCGTTCTTCTGGTTCGGGCAGAGGGTCTCCCAGCCGGTCTCGCAGTACTCGCACTCGCCGCACGCGCTCCAGAGCCAGGCGTTGCCGACCTTGTCGCCGACCGCGACGCGCGTGACCTGGTCGCCGACGGCCACGACGGTGCCGACGCCCTCGTGGCCGGGCACGAACGGCGGGGACGGCTTGACCGGCCAGTCGCCGTGGGCGGCGTGCAGGTCGGTGTGACACACGCCGGTGTAGTCGACCTTGACGAGCGCTTCGAGGGGTCCGGGGGTGGGGACCTCGACGTCGTCGATCGTGAGGGGTGCGGCGAACGTGTGGACGACGGCTGCCTTCATGGTGCTCATGACTCTCCTCCAGGAGCGGACACCCGTGGTGGGTCGAGCCGTCGACTGGCGCGTCAGGCGCGACGGGACGCGCTGCGCGTCCGACGATGTCCGGCTCCTCGACCGTATCCGAGCGTGTCGGTGGGTGCGCGGCGAGGGCCGGTCGGGACCGTACGGCGGGGCGCGAAGATCCTCACCCGACGCGTCCGTGCAGGTCAGGCCTTCTTCCGCGACCGTCCCGACGCCCGACGGCGCTCGACCACGAGCGCCAGCAGCGCACCGACGAGCGCCACCCACTCGGCCACCGCGGCCGTGACCTGCTGGACGCCGCCGACGGTCTCGTTGACGCTGAAGAAGCCAACCGTCGTCGACAGGTAGAACGCGCCCAGCGTCGCGACGGAGAACCCGATCGCCCCCAGGAGCGGCAGCCAGTGCCGCCACACCAGGACGAGGAGCCCGAGCGCGAAACCCGCCACCGCGTTGAGGAGGAACAGCGGCCCGACGACCTCGATGTCCTGGTAGCCCTGGACGTAGAGGAACAGGTGCACGTCCGCCGACAGCAGCAGACCCGCGGCCGTCACGCCGCGCAGCAGCCACGCGCCGCGGGGCAGCGGCGGGGGCGTCGGAGGAGTGCCCGACGCCGGGGAGCGCCCGGTCGTCGAGCCGGCAGGGACGGTCTGGCCGGTCTGGCCGGTCCGGCCGTCGGTGGGAGGAGGGTCGGACGCGTCCATGAGGTGCTCCGAGTGCTCTGGCGCAGGTGTGCTGCGCGCCCCGGCACGCACGGGGCGCGCGTGCCGTGCGGGCGGCGTCTCGCTCGCGCGCGGCACCGGGCCCGATGCTTCAATTGAAGGACCGATCGACCCGGAACGCACGGCGGAGGGTGACCATGAGGACCTCGACCACGCAGGTGACCCAGACCCAGACCCAGACCCCAGCACCGGCACGGGCAGCGGCCCCCGCCCACGACCTCCTCTCGCGGCGCTCGCTCCTCGTGTCGGCGGGCACCGGTGCGGGCGCGCTGGTCCTCGCGGCGTGCTCGGGCGGCGGCGGAGGTGGCGGGACAGCGGGGACCACGGGCGGGGGCGGGGCGACGAGCGGGACGAGCGCGGCGCCGTCGGGCACCGTGGTCACCGCCACGGGCGACGTACCCGTGGGCGGCGCGGTCTCGGTCCAGGTCGACGGTGCCCCCTACCTCGTGACCCAGCCCGAGGAGGGGACGTTCGAGGCCTTCAGCGCGATCTGCACGCACCAGGGCTGCACGGTCGCCCCGGGCGACGGCGAGCTCGACTGCCCGTGCCACGGGTCCCGCTTCGACCTGAGCACGGGCGACGTGCTCGGCGGCCCGGCCCCCTCACCGCTGCCGCGCCTCGCCGTCACGGTCAGCGGGACCGACGTCGTCACCGCCTGACGCGCCCCGGCCCGGGCGTGACGCTCCGTCGGGCGGCCGCCGGGGCAGCCCGCCGCGGGCAGGCTCACCGCCCGCCTGCCGGACGTCCACCGCTCCCGCACGAACCGCTTCGTAGACTGTCCTGGTGACCACTCCACTCCTCGAGTCCCCGGACGGCGCACCCCAGGCGGGTGCCTCCCTCTCGCAGCCCCGCGCGCACGCCGCCTCCGAGGTGCACCTGCCGGTGCGGGCCGAGCACGCGGGGATCGAGCCGTACGGGGCGCCGCAGCTCGACGTCCCCGTCCTGCTCAACGTCAACGAGAACCCCTACGCGCCCTCGGCCGAGGTCGTCGCGACCATCGCCGCCGACGTCGCCGCGGCCGCCGCGACCCTCAACCGCTACCCGGACCGCGACTTCCTGGGGCTGCGCCAGGACCTCGCCGACTACCTCGCGGGCGAGTCGGGCGTGCGCGTGGACCCCGAGCAGCTCTGGGCCGCGAACGGGTCGAACGAGATCATGCTCCACCTGCTCCAGGCCTTCGGCGGACCGGGCCGCACCGCGCTGTCCTTCGCACCCACCTACTCGATGTACCCCGAGTACGCGCGCGACACCTCGACCGCCTGGGTCACCGGGCGCCGCGAGGAGGACTTCACGCTCGACGCCGACGCCGCCCGCGCGGCGATCGCCGAGCACGCGCCGTCCGTGATCCTCCTGGCCAGCCCCAACAACCCGACCGGCACGGCCCTGTCGCGAGAGGTCGTCGAGGCCGTGTGCGAGGCGGCGCTCGCGGTCACGCCGCGCGGCGCCGAGCCCGGCACCTCCGCGGTCGTCGTGGTCGACGAGGCGTACGGCGAGTTCCGGCGCGCCGGGGTCCCCTCGGCCCTCGAGCTGCTCGAGCGCTACCCGAACCTCGCGGTCACGCGCACCATGTCCAAGGCGTTCGCGCTGGCCGGCGCCCGCGTGGGCTACCTCGCCGCCGACCGCCCGCTCGTGGACGCGCTGCGCGTCGTCCGCCTGCCGTACCACCTGTCCGCCGCGACGCAGGCCGTCGCGCGCGCGGCGCTCAAGCACTCGGCGTCGCTGCTGGCCCAGGTCGACGACCTGCGGGCCGAGCGCGACGCCACGGTGGCCTGGCTGCGTGCCCAGCGCCCGGCCGCCCTGGGCGGCGAGCCCCTGCAGGTCGCCGACTCCGACGCGAACTTCGTCCTGTTCGGCACCTTCCCGGACCGCCACGCGATCTGGCAGGGCCTGTTGGATCGAGGCGTCCTCATCCGGGAGACTGGTCCCGACGGATGGCTGCGGGTGTCGATCGGCACGCCGCACGAGATGACGGCGTTCAAGAACGCCCTGGTGGAGGTGGCAGGACTGTGAAGCGCACCGCGCGCATCGAGCGCGCGACGTCGGAGTCGAGCGTCCTCGTCGAGCTGGACCTCGACGGGACCGGGAAGACGGACATCTCGACGACCGTCCCGTTCTACGACCACATGCTGACGGCCCTCGGCAAGCACTCGCTCATCGACCTCACGGTCAAGGCCACGGGTGACACGCACATCGACGCGCACCACACCGTCGAGGACGTCGCGATCACGATCGGCGAGGCGCTCAGGATCGCGCTGGGCGACAAGGCCGGGATCTCGCGCTTCGGCGACGCCATGGTCCCGCTCGACGAGGCGCTCGCGCTCGCGGTCGTCGACGTGTCGGGCCGCCCGTACCTCGTGCACGAGGGCGAGCCCGCGGGCCAGGAGTACCACCTCATCGGTGGACACTTCACGGGGTCGCTCACGCGCCACGTGCTCGAGTCGATCGCGCACCACGCGGCCATCTGCATCCACGTGCGCGTGCTCTCGGGCCGCGACCCCCACCACATCGTGGAGGCGCAGTTCAAGGCGCTCGCCCGCGCGCTGCGCTTCGCCGTGGCGCCCGACGCCCGGGTCGACGGCATCCCGTCGACCAAGGGCGCCCTGTGACCTCCGAGCCGACCACCCCCGCTCAGCCCGACGGGCCTGAGCACGGCGATCACCCCCGCGACCCGCGGACGACCGAGACGGACGACATGACCACCCCGCAGAACCCCGCCGACGAGCCCGAGCTGGACCTGGAGATCCCGGACGACATCTCGAGCCTGCTCACCCCGTCCTCCGACCCCGAGGTCGCCGTCCTCGTGACCCAGATCGCGGGCGCCGAGCCGCTCGCGGCGGCGTGCTCGATCGCGCAGATCGAGGTCGACGCCGTCCCCACGGGCATCGGTGCGCTCGCCGTCCTGCGCGACCTGACGGGCGACGCCCCGCAGCGGGCGGCGGCCGCCATCTCGACGCTCGTCAAGGGCGTGCCCCTGATCCTCCTCACGCGTCGTGGCGAGCAGCTCACCGCGGTGCGCTGGGAGGACGGCGTCGAGGGCGACACGCTCGCCCCCGGCCTGGTGCTCGGCGGCGCCCCCGAGGAGCTCGAGGACCTCGTGACCGGCCAGACGACCGTCGCGGACCTCCAGGGCGTCGTCCCCAGCGCGGACATCTCGCGCTGGAAGGCCATGCGCCTGCTCACGGCCTCTGCCCGCAAGGCGCGCAAGAAGTGAGCGAGGGCCCCTCGGTCGTCGTCCTCGACTACGGCTTCGGCAACGTCCGCTCGGCGGTGCGCGCGCTCGAGCGCGTCGGTGCACGGGTCGAGCTGACCGCCGACCGCGCACGCGCGTCGGAGGCCGACGGCCTGGTCGTGCCCGGCGTCGGGGCCTTCGCGGCCGTCATGGCGGGGCTCAAGGCCGTGCGCGGCGACCAGATCGTCGAGCGCCGCCTCGCGGGCGGTCGTCCCGTGCTCGGGATCTGCGTCGGCATGCAGGTCATGTTCGACGAGGGCGACGAGCACGGCACTCTCACCGAGGGCCTCGGCGAGTGGCCGGGCACCGTCGACCGGCTCGAGGCGCCCGTGGTCCCGCACATGGGGTGGGACACGGTCGAGGTGCCCGAGGGCTCGGTGCTGTTCGACGGCATCGCCGACGAGCGCTTCTACTTCGTGCACTCCTACGCGGCCCGTCACTTCTCGCTCGGTGTCGACGAGCCCGTGGGTGCGGCGTTCCGCGCCCCGCTCGTCACGTGGTCCGACCACGGCGGCCGGTTCGTCGCGGCCGTCGAGAACGGTCCGCTCTCCGCGACGCAGTTCCACCCGGAGAAGTCCGGCGACGCCGGTGCCCGCCTCCTGGAGAACTGGGTCCGTTCGCTCTGATACCCGTCCGGGCGGGGCCCGCCCCGCCCGCTGCTCGACCGTTCCATCGCGTCACCCGGCGTCCGCGCCCCGCGCTCGCGCCCACCCACTCGTGAATCCTCGGAAGGACCACCTCATGACCGATCGTCTCGTCCTGCTGCCCGCCGTCGACGTCGCCGCCGGGCAGGCGGTGCGCCTCGTCCAGGGGGAGGCGGGCTCGGAGACCTCGTACGGCGACCCGCTGTCCGCGGCCCTCGACTGGCAGGCCGGTGGCGCCGAGTGGGTGCACCTCGTCGACCTCGACGCGGCCTTCGGTCGCGGCTCGAACGCCGAGCTCCTCGCCGACGTCGTCGCGCGCCTCGACGTCAAGGTCGAGCTCTCCGGCGGCATCCGGGACGACGAGTCCCTGGCCCGCGCGCTCGCGACGGGCTGCGCGCGCGTCAACCTCGGCACCGCGGCCCTCGAGAACCCCGAGTGGACGGCCAAGGTCATCGCCGAGCACGGCGACGCGATCGCGGTCGGGCTCGACGTGCGCGGCACGACCCTCGCCGCCCGCGGCTGGACGCAGGAGGGCGGGGACCTGTGGGAGGTCCTCGAGCGCCTCGACGCGGCCGGCTGCTCGCGCTACGTCGTGACCGACGTGACCAAGGACGGGACGCTGCGCGGCCCGAACATCGACCTGCTGCGCGAGGTCGCCTCACGCACCGACGCCCCGGTCGTCGCGTCGGGCGGCATCTCGAGCCTCGCGGACCTCGAGGCGCTGCGTGCGCTCGTGGGCGAGGGTGTCGAGGGGGCCATCGTCGGCAAGGCACTGTACGCGGGCGCCTTCACGCTGCCTCAGGCCCTCGACGTGGCAGGCCGTCCGTGACCTCGTCGATCTCGCCCTCGGCGGACGCCTCGGCCTCATCTGCCGCAGGGGACCCGCACGCGGGGCACGCGCACGGCGCGTCGCCGTTCTCGAAGGGCTCGGCGGGGGAGGGGACGGGCAAGGCGCTGCCCCCGTCCTCGGGCTTCTCGGACGACGACGGCTCGGCGGACCCGGCGCTCACGAGCCTCCTCGCGGGGTTCGCGGCGGGCACGGCGAGCCTCACGGAGGTCGTCGCCCGGCTCGGTCGCACGCGACTGCTGATCCCCATCCTGGCCGAGCTCGAGAAGTCGGGCGTCGGTGAGCACGGGCAGAAGGTCGACAAGGAGGCCTCGGCAGGTGTCGTGGCGCTCGAGGCGCCCGACGGACGGCGGGCGCTCCCGGTGTTCTCGAGCGTCGCGAGCATGGCTGCCTGGCGGCCCGACGCGCGCCCGGTCCCGGTCGACGCGCCGCGGGCCGCCCTGTCGGCCGTGAGCGAGGACTGGTCCCTCCTGGTCCTCGACCCCTCGGGACCGGTCACGGTCCTGGTCCCGCGCCCGGCGGTGTGGGCGCTCGCGCAGGGCAAGCAGTGGGCGCCCGCGGTCGCGGACGGCGTCGTCGCCACCGACGTCGCAGCGGAGATCGCGGGCGCGGTCTCGGGGATCGAGCACGTCGCCGCGGTCCGCGCCGAGACGGGTCGCAGCGCGGAGGTCGCGGTCGTGCTCTCGATCGACTCGGGGCTCGACCGGCGCGGCCTGGACGCGGTGCTGGCCCAGGTCAACGCCGCCCTCGCGGGCAGCGACCTGGTCTCGGAGCGGGTCGACTCGCTCGAGCTGCGCATCGGGCGCGCCGACTGACCTGACGGCGCGACGTCGTCGGGCACGCTGCGGTGCCAGGTGGTGCCCCCGCAGGGCGCCCGACGACGTCGCCCGCCCTGCGAGGTTCGCTCGCCGGTTCAGCGGCGACGGCGCCCCAGGACCCAGCCGCCCACGAGCGCGATCACCATGGCCACAGCCTGGCCCCCCAGGATGACCCGGTTGAGGTCGAGGGCGGGGTGCCAGCGGGTTCCGTCGGGGCCCACGGAGTAGACGCCGACCGGTCGCACGTGCACGCCGTAGCCGCCGCCGCCCCCGGCTCCCTCGCCCGAGCCCTCGCCCTGCCCGGCGTCGTCGGCAGAGGGGCCCGTCGACCCGTCGAGCGCGCCGACGCCGTACCCGTAGCCCGTCCCGGTGCCGCCCCACACCTTGGCCACGGGGATCACGAGGGTCCCGTCGCGCTCGTAGGCGTCGCCGAAGACCTTGCGCACCGAGAAGGCGTCGCTCGCCGCGCGCGTGATGAAGGAGGGTTCGGGCCGACCGGCCGCGTCCTTGCTGGTGTCGCTGCTCATGCTCCGCAGCCTACGAGCAGGGCGGCAGGGTCGCGAAGGCTGACGAGTCGTCGAGCATGGCGCGCAGCGTCGAGACGGGCACGAGGAGCGACGCGTCGGTCGACTTCGCGTAGACCACGCCGATCACCTCGCCGGCCTCGTTGAGCGCCGCCGAGCCCGAGCTGCCGGGCTCGACCTGCGCGTCGGTCACGAGGACCTGGCCCAGGTTCTCGTGCAGGGGGTCGGTGGCGGTCCCCACGACCGTGCCCTGCGTGACCGTGAGCTGGCCGCCCTCGGGGTAGCCGACGACCGTCACGGTGTCGCCCTGGGCGGGGTCGGCGGCGGCGAGCGTCGGGGCCGAGGGGAGGTCGTCGCTCGTGCGCACGATCGCGAGGTCGGCGAGCCCGGCCGCGCTCGCCGTCTCGACCTGGATGTCACGGCCGTCGTACGTCAGCACCTGGAGGGACCTGGACCCCTCGACCACGTGCTTGTTGGTGATGAGCGTGCGGTCGTCGAGCGCGAAGCCAGAGCCGGTCGAGAGCGACGAGCACCCGACGTTGCGGATGCGGACCGCCATGCGCTTGACGGCGTCGAAGCCGTCGGGGGACAGGTTCTCGGACCCGACGGGGTCGGCCTGGGGGGCCACGCTGGGCACGACCGAGGTGGGCATGGGCTCGGGGAGCCCGGGCAGGACCCCGCACCCCGCGGCCAGGGTCGCGACGAGCGTCGCGGCGACGGCCGCGGTCACCGGGCGGACGAGCGGCCGGCCGGGGCGCCGTCTCCAGCTCACTTCTCGAGCTCCTTCTGGAGGTCGGTGTTGGCGGCGGTCGCGGCGTTGCACAGGTCGTCGACCTGGGTCGCGAAGCGCGCGAGGTCGTCGGGGTTGTAGGCGTCGCGGTTGTTGAGGTAGCCGATGAGCTCGTCCTGGGCGGTGGTGCACTGGCCGAGAGCCGCGGCGACCGTGCCGGCGGCCTCGGAGATGCGGGCCTGGTAGTCGAGGTACTGCTGCGAGGCCACGTTCTCGTCGCCCAGCTGGGCCTTCTCGTTCGCGAGCGCGGTGATGCGCTCCTGGGCCGTCGTGAGCTGGGAGCGCGCGGACTCGAGCTCGGCGTTCGCACCGTCGAGGTCTGCGTCGAGCCGGGCGACCTGGCGGCCGAGCTCGCGGGACTCCTTCTCCCACTGTGCGCTGCGGTCCTGCCAGCTCAGGGTCGTGACCAGGAGGTACGCCGCGAGCCCGAGCGCGACGACCAGCGCCGCGGAGAGCGCGAGGATCGCGACGGTCCTCCCGCGCCCGGACCTGGTCCGCGCAGGTCCGGTCGCCGGTCCTGCCCCGTCCGCGACGGACAGGTAGGCCTGGGTCTGCGGCGCGGCCCCGTGCGGGAGCGCGGTCGAGGTGCCCGGGACGAACGCCGGGGGAGGGGGCGGCGGCCCGGGGGTTCCGCCGGGCGGGGGCACGACGCCGCCGCCCCCGTGCGCGCTGGACGGCGGGGGAGGGGGTGTCGGCTGCCCGCCCGGCGGGGTGCTCAACTGACCGCGCCCGTGTACTTCTCGCCCGGGCCCTCGCCCAGGGCGTCGGGGTAGACCGAGGCCTCGCGGAACGCGAGCTGGAGCGAGCGCAGGCCGTCGCGGAGCGAACGCGCGTGCTGGTTGCCGATGTCGGGGGCCGAGGCCGTCACGAGCGCGGCGAGGGCGTTGATGAGCTTGCGCGCCTCGTCGAGGTCCAGGTGCTCCTTCTCGACGGCGTCCTCGGCGAGGCCGCACTTGACGGCGGCGGCGCTCATGAGGTGGACGGCGGCGGAGGTGATGACCTCGACGGCCGCGACGTCGGCGATGTCCCGGGTGGCGTCCTGGGCGATGGGGTCGTTCTCGGTAGTCATGTGCTCATCCTTCCAGAGGGAACGCGCGCCCGGGACCTGTGCGCGGCACCCGGGTCGCGCGGCTGGCGGGTGCGACGGGGCGTGAGGGTGCGCTCCGCCGTCGGGCCGGACGTGGAAGGTAAAAAGTGTGCCAAGCGACGATGCTCGACGATGCTCGACGCTGGTCGACCAGCCGGCCGGCGGTCACGAGAAGCCCGGAGGCCGGGCCCGCGGGGAGCGGACCCGGCCTCCGGGCTCCGACGACGGAGCGCGCTGACCGACGACGTCGCGCCAGGCAGCAGCGCGGGCGTCAGGAGTGCGCGGGCTCCGACGTGACGCCGGGCTCGTCGGCCGCGAGCGGGGCGACCTCGAGGGCGCTGCGCAGGGCGGCGCCCAGGTTCGCGTCCACGCTGGTCCAGTACTGGATCGCGCGCTCGCGGATCGCGATGCTCTGCACGCCGCCCACGGCGCCCGTGATGGTCTCGAGGAAGCGCGCCTTGGCCGCGTCGTCGAAGACCTCGCGGTAGAGCGTGCCGGCCTGACCGAAGTCGTCGTCCTGCGCGTGCAGCGTCGCCGCGGCGCGCGTCAGCTCACCGTCCGACTCCCAGGACCCGACGCCCGCACGTGCCTCGTCGGCCACGGGGCCACCCAGGCTGTTGGGCGCGTAGACCGGCGTCGTAGGCGCGTTGAACCCGTGACGCTGCGCACCGTCCTGCGAGTAGTTGTGCACCGGCGCCGCGTGCGGGGCGTTGACCGGGATCTGGTGGTAGTTCGTGCCCACGCGGTAGCGCTGCGCGTCCGGGTAGGAGAACACGCGGGCCATGAGCATCTTGTCGGGGCTGATGTCGATGCCCGGCACCGTGTTCGCGGGGGAGAACGCCGCCTGCTCGATCTCCGCGAAGAAGTTCTGCGGGTTGCGGTTGAGCGTGTGCGTCCCGACCTTGACGAGCGGGTAGTCCGCGTGCGGCCAGACCTTCGTCAGGTCGAACGGGTTGAAGCGGTACGTCTTGGCGTCCTCGTAGGGCATGACCTGGACGTACAGGTCCCACGACGGGAACTCGCCGGCCTCGATGGCCTCGTACAGGTCGCGACGGTAGTGGTCGGCGTCGGCGCCCGCGATGAGCTCGGCCTCCGCCCCCTCCATCTCGACGTTGCCCTGGTTCGACGTGAAGTGGTACTTGACCCAGAAGCGCTCGCCCGCAGCGTTGATCCACTGGTAGGTGTGCGAGCCGAAGCCCGGCATCTCGCGCCACGAGCGCGGCAGGCCACGGTCGCCCATGAGGTAGGTGACCTGGTGCGCGGACTCGGGGGACAGGGTCCAGAAGTCCCACTGCATGTCGGCGTCGCGCAGGCCCGAGCCCGGCAGGCGCTTCTGCGAGTGGATGAAGTCGGGGAACTTGATGCCGTCACGGATGAAGAAGACGGGGGTGTTGTTGCCGACGATGTCGTAGTTGCCCTCGGTCGTGTAGAACTTCACCGAGAACCCGCGCACGTCGCGCCAGGTGTCGGGGGAGCCCTGCTCGCCCGCGACGCTCGAGAAGCGCTGCAGCGTCTCGGTGCGCGCGCCCGGCTGGAACACGGCCGCACGGGTGTACGCCGAGACGTCCTCCGTGACGACGAACTCGCCGAACGCGCCGCCGCCCTTGGCGTGCACGATGCGCTCCGGGATGCGCTCGCGGTTGAACTGCGCGAGCTTCTCGACCAGGTAGCGGTCGTGCAGCGCGGTCGCGCCGTCGGTGCCCGCGGTCAGCGAGTGCGCGTCGCTCGGGACGGGGGCGCCCGTCTGGGTCGTGGTGAAGGGGGTGTTCGTCATCGTCTTCTCCTTCAGGTTGAGGGCGCTGAGGGCCCAGGGCCTGTATCTGGGTAGGGGGCGGTAGGGACAGGTGCTCCGGGGAGCGGTGAGGGGGACGAGGAGGTCGGCGGGACCCGCCCGGACGCGAGGGGTCCGGCGTCAGTCCGCGCAGTCGGGACACAGACCCCAGTAGGTGACCTCGGCGGTGTCGATCGTGAAGCCGCTGCTCCCGCTGGGGGTCAGGCACGGCGCGTGCCCGACCGCGCAGTCGATGTCCGCGACGGCGCCGCACGAGCGGCACACCACGTGGTGGTGGTTGTCGCCCAGGCGCCGTTCGTAGCGGGCCGGGTGGCCCGCGGGTTCGATGCGGCGCAGGAGGCCGTGCTCGGTGAGGGCGTTCAGGACGTCGTAGACGGCCTGGACGGACACCGAGCCGAGGACCTCGCGCGTCGCTCGCAGCACGTCGTCCGCGTCGGCGTGCTGCTGCCGGGTGACCACGTCGAGGACCGCGAGGCGGGCGGCGGTCACCCGGAGCCCGCTGTCGCGGAGCTCGGTCTCGTGGTCCGCGGGGCGGATCGTCTTCTCGGTGGGCACGTCCTCACTCTACCCACATTCTCTGGAAGAGTTCCATTGATGGAGGATGTCCAGTGTGTTGCGTGTCGATGAACGAGCGAGGTCGCGTCCCGGGCGCGCGGAGCCCCCGGTCGTGCGTGCTATTCTTGGTGGCTGACCGACCCGTAGGTTCTCGTCGAGGCTCCAGCTGGTGCTTCGACGACCGGATCACGGGTGCGCAAAGTGGATTCCATCCCACCTGAGCTTCAACTGCTGACGATCGTCACGACAGAGGCCGGGTCTCGGTCCGGAGCGTCGCCGTTCTTCACGGTGGCGCGACGGTGTGTTCGTCGCACCCCGCGACGACCCGATCGATGGCCTCCTCCCTGCGCTCTGGGACGGGGGCCTTTCCCGTTCCTGGTGGTCTACCGACGACTTCCTAGGAGCATCACATCAGCGAGCCTCGCATCAACGATCGGATCCGTGTCCCCGAGGTCCGACTTGTCGGCCCAGGTGGGGAGCAGGTCGGCGTCGTCCGCATTGAGGTCGCCCTGAGCCTTGCCCAGGACGCTGACCTCGACCTGGTGGAGGTCGCCCCCGACGCACGCCCGCCGGTGTGCAAGCTCATGGACTACGGCAAGTTCAAGTACGAGTCGGACATGAAGGCCCGTGAGGCTCGCCGGAACCAGGCGAACACGGTCCTCAAGGAGATCCGTTTCCGTCTGAAGATCGACCCGCACGACTACGGCACCAAGAAGGGCCACGTCGAGCGCTTCCTCGCCGCCGGCGACAAGGTCAAGGTCATGATCATGTTCCGTGGCCGCGAGCAGTCGCGCCCGGAGATGGGTGTCCGCCTCCTGCAGCGCCTCGCCGACGACGTCGCCGAGCTCGGCTTCATCGAGAGCATGCCCAAGCAGGACGGGCGCAACATGGTCATGGTGCTCGGCCCGGTCAAGAAGAAGGCCGAGGCCAAGAGCGAGCAGCGCAAGCGTGCTCAGGAGGCCGAGCCCCGCCAGACGAAGTCGGCCGCCAAGTCCGCTCCGGTCGAGGTCTCCGAGGAGCCCGCTGACGGCGGTGACGTGCCCTTCGAGGTGCAGGTCGCCGAGGCCGCCGAGCTCGTCGCGTCGGCCGAGGCCGCTGCCGCGGCCAAGGCTGCTGCCGCTCCCGAGCCCGCGCCGGCCCCCGCCGCTGCTCCGGCAGCAGCGCCCAAGGCTGCCGCCCCCAAGGCCGCACCCCGCACGTCCGCCCCGAAGGCCGCGCCCAAGGCTGCTGCTCCGGCAGCACCTGCGGCCACGCCCAAGCCCGTGACGGCTCCCAAGCCCGTCGCGGTGCCCAAGCCGGCCGCACTGCCCAAGCCTCCGGCCCCCCGGCCGGCAGCGCCCAGGCCGAGCGCGGCCAAGCCGAAGCCCGGCGGCAAGCCCAGCTGACCAACTGACACCGAGCCAGGCCCACCGGCCACGGCCCGAACACGTCGGGTCCCTCCCGGGATCTCGACCAGACAAAGGAGAAACGGCAGCCATGCCGAAGAACAAGACGCACTCCGGCGCTAAGAAGCGGTTCCGCATCACCGGCAGCGGCAAGGTCATGCGCGAGCAGGCCAACAAGCGCCACCTGCTCGAGCACAAGTCGAGCACCCGCACGCGTCGCCTGTCTGCTGACCAGGTCGTCGCCCCCGCTGACGTCAAGAAGATCAAGAAGCTGCTCGGTAAGTGATCTGCCTGGTGGTCGCGCCCCTGGTGCTGATCACCGCTGAGTCCCTACCTGAGCCCCGAACTGCAAGGAGCATCACGTGGCACGCGTGAAGCGGGCGGTCAACGCCCAGAAGAAGCGCCGTACAACTCTCGAGCGCGCTGCGGGTTACCGCGGCCAGCGTTCGCGTCTCTACCGGAAGGCGAAGGAGCAGGTCACCCACTCCCTCGTCTACTCCTACCGCGACCGCAAGGCGCGCAAGGGCGACTTCCGTCGTCTGTGGATCCAGCGCATCAACGCTGCGTCCCGCGCGCAGGGCCTGACGTACAACCGCCTCATCCAGGGCCTCAAGGCCGCTGGCATCGAGGTCGACCGTCGCGTCCTCGCTGACCTCGCGGTCAACGACGTCACGGTCTTCAACGCGCTCGTCCAGGCTGCGAAGGACGCTCTGCCTGCCGACGTGAACGCCCCGAAGGCTGCTGCCTGATCATCGAGCAGCGACTCTTCTCACCGGACGCCCGCACAGTGAACGATCTGTCCTCAGATCGCCCCGTACCGTTCTTCCGCCGCGTTCCCGAGGTCTCGAACCCTCGGAGCGACCGGGTCAAGGCGGTCCGGGCACTGTCCGGGCGTCCGGCGCGTTCGCGCCACCAGCAGTTCCTCGTCGAGGGACCGCAGGGGGTGCGTGAGGCCGTCCGGCACGGCGCGCGGCTCGTCCGTGACGTGTACGTGACGTCGTCGGCCGCCGACCGCTACGCCGAGATCGTCGACGACGCGCTCGCCGAGGGCCTGCGCGTGCACCTCACGACGCCCGACGCGTTCGAGGCCATGAGCTCGGACGCCCAGGGAATCCTCGCGGTCGTCCGGACCCAGGACCTCGCGCTCGACGACGCGGTCTCGGCCTCGCCGCGGCTCGTCGCGGTCCTCGCGACCGTGCGGGACCCCGGCAACGCGGGCACGGTGATCCGTGCCGCGGACGCCGCCGGCGCCGACCTGGTCGTCCTCGCGGGCGAGAGCGTCGACGTGCACAACCCCAAGGTCGTACGCTCCACAGCGGGCTCGCTGTTCCACGTCCCCGTCGTGACGGGCGTGAGCCTCGTCGAGACGGTCGACGCGCTGCGTGCCGCCGGTCTGGCCGTCCTGGCCGCCGACGGCGCCGGGGACCACGACCTCGACGACCTGCTGGACGTCGCCGGTCGTGCGCCTGCCGAGACTCCGGACCTCGCCCGGCCGACCGCGTGGATCTTCGGCAACGAGGCCTGGGGCCTCCCGCCCGAGGACCGTGAGCTCGCCGACGCGGTCGTGAGCGTCCCGATCCGAGGTCAGGCGGAGTCGCTCAACCTCGCGACCGCAGCGACGGTCTGCTTGTACGCGTCGAGCCGGGCGCACCGCCCGCACCGCGCGGACACGCCCGCCTCGCCCACGGACGTTCCCGACGGCACGGACGGGGCCCTGTGAGGGGACGGTCGGTGCGACTGTTCGCGGCCCTGTACCCCTCGGACGAGGCACTCGACCACCTGGGGCTCGCGCTCTCCGCCCTCGGTGCGGTCGCCCTCGACGACGGACGGCCCTCGGTGCGCTGGACCCCTCGCGACCTCATGCACCTCACGGTCGCCTTCTTCGGCGAGGTCGCCGAGGGGGCGGCGGACGACCTGGCCGGGGCGCTCGACGCGGTCGCCCGGGACGCGGGACCGCTGACGCTGCACCTGCGCGGCGCCGGGACGTTCGAGGACCGCATCCTGTTCGCGGGCGCGGGTGGCGACACGGAAGACCTGCGACGTCTGAGCGCCGCGACCGCGGAGGCGGCCTCCGACGTCGGGCTGCGGCTCGACCGGAGGCCCCGCCAGCGCGCCCACCTGACCGTGGCGCGCGCCTCCGGTCCGCGCCGGACCGGCCGTCGCAGGACCGACCCGCAGCCCACCGGCCCAGGACTCGGCGAGCTCGCGCACGCCCTCGCCGTCTACGAGGGACCGCGATTCACCGCGGACGAGCTCTGCCTCGTCGAGTCGACCCCGGGGGCCGGGCGCAGCGGCGGCCCGCTGTACGAGGTCGTGCGGACGTTCGGGCTCGGCGAGCACCGCTGACGCCGCTCGGCCCGTGGGCGGCCGGTCCGGCTGGACCCGCCGCCGGGCCGCGAGGGCCGGGCCCACGCCCCCCGGGCGCGCGCCCCGCACCCTCCGAGGCCGCGCCCCGCGCCCACGCCCACGGCGCGGCGGTGTGGGACGATGAGGACATGCAGCGCGATGATCGCCGATTTACGTGGCCCGCTCGAGGGCCGCGCGGCTGACGCTGCGCACGTCGACCACAGGCCACCGCGCGGTGGCCCCGGATCGACCGGTCGTGCCCCGGCGGGCGCTCTAGAATCTTCAGTTGGACGCGCGAGGTGACCTCTGCGCGTCCGATCCCGATCCCGCCAGGAAGGCACGCATGTCCACCCCTGATCCGGTCCAGCCCGCCGCGCCCTCGCCGCTCGACGGCCCCGCGCTCGAGACCGTCCTCTCCGAGGCCCTCGCGGCCGTCGAGGCCGCCCGCGACCTCGACGAGCTCAAGACGGTGCGTCTCGAGCACACCGGCGACCGCAGCGCCCTCGCGCTCGCGAACCGCCAGATCGGCCAGCTCGCGCCCGCCGACAAGGCCGCCGCGGGCAAGCTCCTCGGCCCCGTCCGTGGCCGCCTCAACCAGGCGCTCGCCGCGCGCACGCAGGTCCTCGAGGCCGAGCGCGACGAGCGTGTCCTGGTCGAGGAGTCGGTCGACGTGACGCTCCCCGTCGACCGTGCACCCGCCGGTGCTCGGCACCCGCTCGAGACGCTCCAGGAGCGCGCCGCGGACTTCTTCACGGCCATGGGCTGGGAGATCGCGGAGGGCCCGGAGATCGAGGCCGAGTGGTTCAACTTCGACGCCCTCAACTTCGGTCCGGACCACCCGGCCCGTCAGATGCAGGACACGTTCTTCCTCCAGGCGCCGACAGGACCCGACGGCGAGCCCGGTGAGCCGTCGAACCTCGTGCTGCGCACGCACACGTCGCCCGTGCAGGCCCGCACGCTCCTCGAGCGCGAGCTGCCCGTGTACATCGCGTGCCCCGGCAAGGTGTTCCGCACCGACGAGCTCGACGCGACGCACACACCCGTCTTCCACCAGGTCGAGGGCCTCGCGGTCGACAAGGGGCTGACCATGGCGCACCTGCTCGGGACGCTCGACCACTTCGCCAAGGCGATGTTCGGTCCTGAGGCCCGCACGCGCCTGCGCCCCTCGTTCTTCCCCTTCACCGAGCCCAGCGCCGAGATGGACCTGTGGTTCCCCCAGAAGAAGGGCGGGGCCGGCTGGATCGAGTGGGGTGGCTGCGGCATGGTCAACCCGAACGTCCTGCGCTCCGCGGGGATCGACCCCGAGGTGTACTCGGGCTTCGCGTTCGGCATGGGCATCGAGCGCACGCTCATGCTGCGCCACGGAATTGCTGACATGCACGACATGGTGGAGGGCGACGTCCGCTTCTCGACCCAGTTCGGAATGGGGATCTGATGCCGAACATCGTCATCGACTGGCTCGGCGAGCACGTCGAGCTGCCGGAAGGCCTGACGGCCGAGACGCTGGCCGCCGCGCTCGTGAAGGTCGGCCTGGAGGAGGAGGCGATCCACGGGTCGTCCGTCACCGGTCCGCTCGTCGTGGGCCAGGTCGTCTCGGTCGAGCCCGAGGAGCAGAAGAACGGCAAGGTCATCAACTGGTGCCAGGTCGACGTCGGGGCGCACAACGTCGACGGCGTCCCCGTCGCCGAGGGCGGGACCCCGCGCGGCATCATCTGCGGCGCGCACAACTTCGGCCCGGGCGACCGCGTCGTCGTCGCGCTGCCCGGCGCCGTGCTGCCCGGACCCTTCCCCATCGCGAGCCGCAAGACCTACGGCCACGTCTCGGACGGCATGATCTGCTCGGCCAAGGAGCTGGGGCTGGGGCAGGACCACGACGGCATCATCGTGCTCGACCGCTACGGGTACTCCCCGGAGACCGGCTACGACACGACGCCCGGCACCGACGCGCTCGAGCTCCTGGGTCTGGGCGACGAGGTCCTCGAGATCAACGTCACCCCGGACCGCGGGTACTGCTTCTCCTACCGCGGCGTGGCCCGCGAGTTCTCGCACTCCACGGGTGCGGCCTTCACGGACCGCGGGCTCCCGTCGGGCGACCTGCCCGGCGTGACGCCCGACGGCTTCCCCGTCGAGGTCGAGGACGACGCCCCGATCCACGGCGTGACCGGTTGCGACCGGTTCGTCACCCGGATCGTGCGCGGCATCGACCCGCAGGCGCCGACCCCGGCGTGGATGCAGCGCCGCCTGACCCAGGCGGGCATGCGCCCCATCTCGCTCGCGGTCGACATCACGAACTACGTCATGCTCGACCTCGGTCAGCCCCTGCACGCCTACGACCTCGCGAAGGTCGCAGGGCCGATCGTCGTGCGCCGCGCGACACCGGGGGAGCGGCTCACGACGCTCGACGCCGTCGACCGCCGCCTCGACGTCGAGGACCTGCTCATCACCGACTCGCCCGAGGGGGCGCGCGCCTCGCGGGTGCTCGGGATCGCGGGCGTCATGGGCGGGGCGTCGAGCGAGGTCAGCGCGACCACGACGGACGTCCTGGTCGAGGCCGCGCACTTCGACCCGATCACGGTGGCGCGTTCCGCCCGCCGCCACAAGCTGCCCTCCGAGGCGGCCAAGCGCTTCGAGCGCGGCGCCGACCCCGCGCTGCCGCCCGTCGCGGCGCAGCGCGTCGTCGACCTGCTCGTCGAGCTCGGTGGCGGCACGGCGGACGACGCCGTGAGCGACCTCAACGCGGTCGTCCCCGTCACCCCGATCGTGTTCCCGATCCACGAGGCCGAGCGCCTCGTCGGGGTCGCGTACACGTCGGAGCAGGTGCGTGGCGTGCTCGCCGAGATCGGCTGCACGGTCCGCGACCTCGACGGTGGCACGACCCTCGAGGTCACCCCGCCGACGTGGCGCCCCGACCTGACGGGCGCCGCGGAGCTCGTCGAGGAGATCGCGCGCCTCGTCGGCTACGACAAGATCCCGTCGATCCTCCCGCCCGCCCCGGCTGGTCGCGGGCTGACGACGTCGCAGCAGCTGCGCCGTTCGGTCGCCCGTGCCCTCGCGGAGGCCGGGTTCGTCGAGACGCTCAGCTACCCGTTCGTGAACCCGCAGTCGCACGACGACCTGCGTCTGCCCGCCGCCGACGACCGTCGTCGCGCCCTGCGGCTCGTCAACCCGCTCGCGGACGACCACCCCGAGATGCGCACGAACCTGCTGACGACGCTGCTCGGCACGCTCAAGCGCAACGTGGGCCGTGGGAACACCGACCTGGCGATCTTCGAGATCGGCCTCGTGACGCGCCCCGTGGCCGGTGCGCCGGCGGCCCCGCAGCTCCCGGGCGGCGTCCGCCCGAGCGAGCAGGACCTCGAGACCCTGCAGGCCGCGGTCCCGCCGCAGCCCCGCCGGGTCGCGGGCGTCCTGACAGGTCAGCGTCAGGCCTCGGGCTGGTGGGGCGCGGGTCGCGCGGCCGACTGGACCGACGCGCTGGCCGCAGCACGGCTCGTCGCCGAGCGCGTCGGCGCCCAGGTGAGCGTGGTCGCCGACCACGACCACGCGCCGTGGCACCCGGGCCGGACGGCGAGGCTCGAGCTGGCGGACGGGACCGTCGTCGGGCACGCGGGCGAGCTGCACCCCAAGGTGCTCGAGACGCTCGGCCTGCCCGCGCGGACCGTCGCGTTCGAGGTCGACCTCGACGCGCTGATCGCCGCCGCACCGGGGCAGCCCGTCCAGGCGGAGCCCGTCTCGTCGTTCCCGCTCGCGAAGGAGGACCTGGCGCTCGTCGTCGACGCCTCCGTGCCGGCCTCGGCCGTGCGTGCCGCGATCGAGGACGGGGCGGGCGAGCTGCTCGAGGAGCTCGCGCTGTTCGACGTCTACACCGGACCCCAGGTCGGCGAGGGCAAGAAGTCCCTCGCGTTCTCGCTGCGGCTGCGCGGCACCGACCGCACGCTCACCGCGGAGGACTCCGCGGCCGTGCGCGCCGCGGCGGTCGCCGCGGCGCACGAGAAGGTCGGGGCCGAGCTCCGTGGCTGACGTCACCACCGTGGCCCCCGCGCGCACCGCCCTCGTCACGGGTGGTGCGCGCGGGATCGGCCGCGCGGTCGTGCTGGGGCTCGCCCACGCGGGCCTCGACGTCGCGGTGCTGGGCCGGGACGCGTCCCGCGTGGACGACGTCGTCGCGCAGGTCCGCGCGCTGGGTCGCCGCTCCGTGGGCCTGGTCGCGGACGTGGGCGACCCCGCAGCCGTGGACGCCGCCGTCGCGCGGGCCGAGGCCGAGCTGGGCGGGATCGACCTCCTGGTCAACAACGCCGGGCGCATCGACGCCGAGGTCCCGCTGTGGGAGGCGGACCCGGACGAGTGGTGGTCCGTCATGGAGACCAACGTGCGCGGGCCGTTCCTGCTCGCGCGCGCGGTCGTCCCGGGGATGCTCGCGCGGGGCGGTGGGCGGGTCGTCGACCTGAACTCTGGTGCCGGGTCGCACGACATGGACGGCGCGAGCGCGTACAACGCGAGCAAGACCGCGCTGCTGCGCATCGGGTCGAACCTGCACCTGTCGGGCCACGCCCGGGGGCTGCGGACGTTCGAGGTCGCGCCCGGCGTGGTGCAGACCGACCTGACCGCGTCGATGGACATGCACGTGGGGCGCACCGAGTGGACGCCCGTCGAGCGGACGGTCGAGATGGTCGTCGCGATCGCGGGCGGCGAGCTCGACGCGTGGTCGGGGACGTTCGTGCGGGTCACGCACGACTCGCCCGCGTCGCTGCGGGCGGCCGCCACGGCCGGCTCCGAGGGTGCGGAGGCCGTGCCGGGTCCCGAGGCGCGCCGCTTGCGCGTGACGCGCTTCGGCGACGACGACCCCATGCCGGGAGCGCTCCCGGCACGCTGACCCGTCCGCGCCGGTCGTCGGTCAGTGGTGGTGGCCGTGCCGGCCGAGGGTCTCCACGGCGGTGGCCCCCGGCCGCGTCCACTGCGGCACAGGACGCGTGGACTCGCTCCAACCGGCCACGCCGTCCGCGTCTGACCGCCAGAACCAGCCCGGGCCCCGGCCTGCGGGCCAGCCCTCGGGGTCGACCTCCCAGGCCTCGCCGCGGCCGTACGGCGTCATGTCCAGCAGGGCGAACGCGGGGTTGGTCGGCTCGGTGCCACGGCCCGTCGTGCGGTAGGTGAGGAACACGTCGTCGCCGTCGCGCAGGAAGAACGAGAGGTAGCCCATCTCGCCGCCGACGGGCGCCTCCAGGTCGCGCACCGAGTACCAGGGCTGGGTGTAGCCCATGAACTCGACGTACGGGGCGACCTCGTCCCACGCCCCGGTCGTCACGAGAGCGAACGAGACGCCGCGCGCGTTGAGGTACACGGCGTCCTTCAGGTGCCACGCCGTCCAGGTGCAGCCCTCGCACTGGCCCTGGTGCGGCGCGCCGTCGTGCCACATGTGCTGGTAGACCACGAGCTCGTCGCGACCCTGGAAGAGGTCCAGGAACGGGACGGGGCCGTCGGGACCGACGACCTCCACGGTGCCGTCGACCCTCGCCATGGGCAGCCGCCGCCGGGCCGCGGCGATGGCATCACCCTCGTGGGTGTGCGCCTTCTCCCGGACCAGGAGCGCGTCCCGGGTGGCTTCCCAGGTGGCCAGGTCGACGACGGGCGGGCGGCCTGACGGGGCTGCGGTCGGGTCCTCGGGCGGGGTCGTCATGGTGTCCTCCGTGCGGGCTCGTGCAGGGCCGCGCCGGACGGCGCTCACCTGCGGTCACGAGGGCAGACTCGGGACCGGGCCGGAACTCATCGTCGGTGGCGCTGCCCGTCAGTGGTTTCGGCGCCCGCGCGAGGCGCCGAACGGGCCGCCCACGAACAGCCCCAGACCGAGCACGAAGCCGAAGTCGTACCAGTTCCCGTTGTTGTGGACCTCGTAGATGTTCACCGTGTCGGTGAACAACGAGACCACGAACGTCACGGGCACGATGATGCCCTGCCACAGGCCGAGCCAGAACCCGGCCGGGCTGCCGTCCGCGGTGGGCGTGCCCACGTCGGGGTTGGGACCCGGGGCGCAGGCCGCGAGCGCGAGCGCCCCGACGACCAGTGCCGCGGCGAGGACGACGCGTCGGGCTCGTGCGGACGTGAGCGCCGTACGTGCGGAGTCGTGGGGTGAGACGTCGTGCGTCGGGCGCATGGCCGACCTCCTCGTGGCTGGACCGGACGGTCGCCCCCAGCATCCGCCGTGGCGCGGCTCGGCTCAACCGGAGGGCGTCGGTCGCGCTCGGTACGCTGCCGGACATGTACGCCGCGACCCCACCCCACGCCCAGGGACTCCTCGACGTCGGCGACGGCCACGAGATCTGGTGGGAGGTGCGGGGCAACCCGGACGGCAAGCCCGCGGTCGTGCTGCACGGCGGTCCGGGAGCGGGGTGCACCCCGGGTTCGGCTCGGCCGTTCGACCCCGAGAGGTACCGGGTCGTGCTGCTCGACCAGCGCGGATGCGGTCGGAGCCGGCCGCTCGCGAGCGACGACGACGCCGACCTGCAGGCCAACACCACGGCCCACCTGCTCGCGGACGTCGAGCTCCTGCGCAAGCACCTGGGCATCGACGCGTGGCTGGTCCTCGGGACCTCGTGGGGCGCGACGCTCGGGCTTGCGTACGCCGTGGCGCACCCGGAGCACGTGACGGAGGTGGTCCTGGGCGCGGTCACGAGCACGACTGCCCGCGAGGTCGAGTGGATCACGCGCGAGATGGGGCGGCTCTTCCCCGAGGAATGGGACCGGTTCGTCGCCGAGGTGCCCGTGGCGGAGCGCGCCGGCAACCTCGCGGCGGCCTACGCCCGCCTGCTCGCCTCTTCGGACCGAGCGGTGCGTGAGCGCGCGGCGGCGGCCTGGTGCCGCTGGGAGGACGTGCACGTCTCGCTGGTGCACGGCTTCGAGCGGTGGGACCGCTACGACGACCCGACCTTCCGGCTGCTGTTCGCGCGCCTCGTGACGCACTACTGGTCCCATGCGGCGTTCCTGCCCGACGGCGCACTGCTGGCCGGGGTGCGCGCGCTCGGCGGGGTCCCGGCCGTCCTGGTGCACGGGCGCCAGGACGTGTCGGGACCGCTCGACGTCGCATGGCGCCTGCACCAGGCGTGGCCGGGGAGCGAGCTCGTGGTGCTCGAGGGCGCAGGGCACGGGGGACCAGGGTTCCCGGAGGCGCTGGTCGCGGCGACGGACCGGTTCGCGGGCTAGCCCGCGCGCCGGTCCGGTACGGTGGTGGCTCCACGCTGCCCCGCCTGCCCCACCTGCCCCGCAGTCGACGACGACCACCGAGGTGAGCGCCATGCCCCGCCGTTCCGCACTGCTCCTCGGAGTCCTGGTCGTGTCGTGCGGCTCGCTCGCGCTCGGTGCCGCGCTCGGCGCGGCCGGACCGGTCGCCGTGCCCGCCGAGGGGCCGTGGTCCGTCCATGTCGAGGGCCCGTCCGAGGGTGACGCGGAGTGCGCGGCGGATCCTGCCGTCGCCTTCGCCCTGACCCCGGCGATCATGCCCCCGGTCGGGACGTCGTTCGGGCTGGTCCCCGACGCCACCCGCGCCGACCTGGAGCGCGTCGTGTCGTGTCTGGCGAAGCACGTGTCGACGTCGCGGATCAGTGTCGTGCCGACCGGGACCCCGGCGTCCCCCTGACCGCGTCGCAGGGCGGGTCGCCGGGCGGGTCGACGGTGCTGGTGCCACCTGGCAAGCGGCAGCCCCCGGGTGTGCCGTCCGCCCGCTAGAGTTCCCTGCGAAGACACGGGGTGCCCGCTCCCACGAGCCGGGCTGAGATCACACCCGTCGAACCTGATCTAGCTAGCACTAGCGAAGGGATGTCGGCAATGTCGCTTGCTGCCACCACACCTGTCCTGCCCGTACCCGCCCGCACGCCGGCGGCGGACGCCCAGGCCGCGGACGAGCACGGCGCGTCGCGGGGGGCCGAGCCCTCCCGCCCTCGCGTCCTGTCGATCGCCGGCACGGACCCGACCGGGGGCGCCGGGATCCAGGCGGACCTCAAGGCGTTCGCGGCCCACGGCGCCTACGGCATGGCGGTCACGACCGCTCTCGTCGCGCAGAACACGCACGGCGTCCGCACGGTCCACGTCCCCGGCGCGGACTTCCTCGCCGAGCAGCTCGACGCGGTCTCCGACGACGTGGTGATCGACGCCGTGAAGATCGGCATGGTCGCCGACGAGCCCAACGCACGGGCGATCGCCGCGTGGCTGGGGCGCGTGCGGCCGCCGTTCGTCGTGCTGGACCCCGTCATGGTCGCCACGAGCGGCCACCGCCTGCTCGACGAGGGGGCCGAGCAGGCCGTGCGTGAGCTGGTCGCGCTCGCCGACCTCGTGACCCCCAACCTCCCCGAGCTCGCCGTCCTCGTCGGCGAGCCCGCCGCGACCACCTGGCCCGACGCCCTCGCCCAGGCGAGGCGCCTGCACGCGGCGAGCGGCGCCGTCGTGCTCCTGAAGGGTGGTCACCTCACAGGGGAGGAGTCACCCGACGCGCTGGTGGGCGCTCGCGGGCCCGACGACGTCACGACCTTCTCCGCGCCCCGCGTCGACACCGTGCACACCCACGGGACCGGGTGCTCGCTGTCGGCGGCGGTCGCCGCGCTGCGACCCCGGCGGGACGGCTGGGAGAGCGCGACGCGCGACGCCAAGACCTGGCTGACCGGGGCGCTCCGGGCCGGGGGAGCGCTCGCGGTGGGCACGGGCCGCGGACCCGTCGACCACCTGGCGCACCTGCCCGCGCTGGGGCAGCGGACGTTCTCCGAGGAGGCGTGGGAGCGCGTCGCGGGCTGGCGCGAGGCCGTCGAGAGCATGGGGTTCGTGCGGGCGCTCGCGGACGGGAGCCTCGCGGCCGGGGACTTCGGGTTCTACCTCGCGCAGGACGCCGCGTACCTCGCCGAGTACTCGCGTGTGCTGTCGCGGGCGAGCCAGCTCGCGCCGACGCCCGAGGCGCGGCAGTTCTTCGCCGGCGCCGCGGTCGAGTCGCTCGAGGTCGAGCAGGCGCTGCACCGCGACTGGTTGGGCGAGCACGCCGGGATGGACCGCGGGGCGGTCGAGAGCGTCGACCCGTCGCCCGTGACGGCCGCCTACACCAACCACCTGCACGCGGCCTCGAACGGGTCCTACGCGGAGACGGTCGCGGCCCTGCTGCCGTGCTACTGGCTGTACTCGCACGTCGGCGACGTCCTGGTGCGCCGGGCGGGGGACCTCGACGGGCACCCCTACGCGCGGTGGATCTCGCTCTACGGCGACCCGGCCTTCGCCGAGGCCACGCGCACCGCGTGCTCGTTCGCCGACGAGGCCGCGCGCTGGGCCTCGCCCGCCGAGCGCGAGCGCATGCTGCGCGCGTTCGAGCTGTCCTCGATGCACGAGTACCTGTTCTTCGAGCAGGGGCTGACGCGACCGACCTGGCCCGCGCCGCCTCTCGCTGCGCGCTGATCTCCCGCCGAGGAGCGAGCAGTCGCCCCGGACCTGGCTCGACCCGGGGCGACGGCTGACCTCTCGCCGCGGGAGTCGCTAGACGCTCTGCGCGCCGCCGTCCGGGTACCCGCAGTCGTACCCGGGTGGCCACCAGCGCCACGTCGTGGTGACCTCGCTGGTCGAGACGCCCTCCGGGCGGTCGGCCAGGCACTGCGTGCGCATCTGGTCGAGCCCGACGGTCAGGTAGTACACCGCGAGCACGCCCGTGAAGACGACCACGAGGACCGTCACCGCCAGGCGCAGGCGGCGGTCGGAGCGGCGGGTGGGCTCGTCCTCGCCGGGCCGTGGCGGGACCCAGTCCCAGCTCACGGGGCGGGGTCCGTCGTCGGGCCGGAGGCGGCGCCGGTGCCGGTGACTCCGTCGCTGCCGGGCTCGAGGTCCGGCACGAGCAGGACCTTGCCGGTCGTCGCGCGCCCCTCCAGGGCGCGGTGCGCGTCGGCGGCGCGCGCGAGCGGGAACGTCGCGCCCACGCGCACGTCGAGGTCTCCCGACGCGACGAGCGCGAACACCTCGCTCGCCCGGTCGAGGAGCTCGGCGCGCGTCGCGGTGTAGTCGTCGAGCTTGGGGCGCGTCGTGAACAGCGAGCCGCCCTTGTTGAGGCGTTGCAGGTCGAACGGCGGCACCTGGCCCGAGGACCCGCCGAACAGCACGAGCATGCCGCGGCGGCGCAACGACGCGAGGGACGCCTCGAACGTGTCCTTGCCGACCGAGTCGTAGACGACGGCGACGCCGCGCCCGCCCGTGAGGTCGCGCACGATCGCGGGCAGCTCGGACGTGAGGTCGTCGAGCTCGGCGTAGTTCACGACGTCGGAGGCTCCGGCCGCGCGCGACAGCTCGGCCTTGGCCTCGGTCGAGACGGTCGTGATGACGCGCGCGCCGCGGCGCACCGCGAGCTGGGTCGCGAGCAGCCCGACGCCGCCGGCGCCCGCGTGCAGCAGGACGTCGTCGCCGGGCTGGACCGGGTACGTCGAGGTCACGAGGTAGTGGGCGGTGAGCCCCTGCAGGCCGACGGCCGCCGCGACGCGCAGGTCGACCGACGCCGGGACCGGGATCGCGACGTCGGCGGGGACGACGACCTGCTCGGCGTACGAGCCGAACGCGTTGGTCCACGCGACGTGGTCGCCGGGCTCGAAGTCAGCGACCCCCGGGCCGACCGCGGTGACGACGCCGGCGCCCTCGGTCCCGACCACGTGGGGATACGCCATCGGGTACACCCCGGCCCGCCGGTAGGTGTCGATGAAGTTGACCCCGGCCGCCGCGACGTCGACGAGGAGCTCGCCGGGTCCGGGGACGGGGGTCGGGAGCTCGACGAGCTCGAGGACGTCGGGGCCGCCTGCCTGGAGTGCCTGGATCACGCGCATGGGGTCAGCCTAGGTGGCGGGACCCGGGTCGGTGGTCGGGGCCTCGCCGAGTGTGCAGTTCGGGCGGTCCAGGGCGCCCACCAGCAGCCCGAACTGCACACTCGGCGAGCCGGGCTTCAGGTCGTCGCAGGACCCGCCGAGGCCCGCCAACGTCCGCGGTGGCGTCCGACGTGGATGGGGTGGTCGAAGCAGCGCGAGACGGCCTCCGTCGTCAGCACCTCGTCGGCCGGTCCGGCCGCCGACACGCGACCCGGCGCGAGCAGCAGCGCGTGGGTCGTGGACGTGGGCAGCTCTTCGAGGTGATGGGTCACGAGCACCGAGGCGACCTCGGGGTGAACGACCCGCACGGCGTCGAGCGTCGAGAGGAGCTGCTCGCGCGCGGCGACGTC
Organism: Oerskovia sp. NPDC057915; assembly: GCF_042887685.1. Lineage (NCBI taxonomy): Bacteria > Bacillati > Actinomycetota > Actinomycetes > Micrococcales > Cellulomonadaceae > Oerskovia > Oerskovia sp. NPDC057915. The sequence continues at coordinate 145,921 of NZ_JBHVOS010000008.1, forward strand.
GAGGCCCGTGCTCGGCTCGTCGAGGAGCAGCAGCTCGGGTTCGGCGACGAGCGCCCGGGCGATGATGGTGCGCCCACGCTCACCCTGGGACAGCGTGGTCCACGGCTCGCGCTCCTTGCCGCCCAGGCCGAGGTGGGTGATCAGCGCGCGAGCACGGTCGACCTCGTCGGAGGTCGGCGCCCACCGTGGACGCAGTTCGATCGTGCCGGTGAGCCCCGTCAGGACGACCTCCTGGATCGTCAGGGCGGTGCGCAGCAGGTGACGCGGGTTCACGTGCCCGACGCGGCGGTGGAGGGCCTGGACGTCGACGCGCCCGAGCGTGTGGCCGAGCACGTCGACCGAGCCGCGCGTGGGGTGGTTGCGCGCGCCGCACAGGCTGAGGATCGTGCTCTTGCCCGCGCCGTTGGGGCCGATCAGCGCCCAGTGCTCACCCGCACGGACCGTGAGGTCAACGTGCTCGAGGATCGTTCGGCCGTCGCGGACGAACGCGACGTCGCGCAGGTCCAGCACGGCGGGGTCGCTGCTCGCCGGGGGCGACGGTGCGAAGAGCGTCCGGTCCTGGGCGGGCGCCGGGGACAGCGGCGAGGAGGCCGGGGACGTGGTGTCAGTGCTCACGGGTGACCTTCTCGTGGACGGAGGTGAGGTGCCGGCGGCTCGTCGCGGCGGCCCGGTCGGCATCGCGGTTGCGGACGGCGTCGAGGATCGCCTCGTGGGCGTCCTGGTCGTGCCGGTGGCGCTTGCCCGGGCCGTCGAGCTCGATCATGTCGACCATCGCCCGGCGCAGGCGGGGGAGGAACGTCGCGAACAGGTCGGTCAGGACCGCGTTGTGCGCGGCGTCCACGACCGCACGGTGGAAGACCAGGTCGGCGTCGACGTACTCCGGTGCGCTCGCGGTCGCGGGGATCTTGCCGCGACCCGCGAGCGCCGAGTCGAGCGTACGGAGGTCGGCCGGGGTGCGGCGGGTCGCGGCGAGCCGCGCGGCCTCTGTCTCCAGGGCGCCGCGGACCTCGAGGACGTCGACGATCTCGCCGCGCCGCAGGACCTCCTCCCAGTCCTCGCCCGACTCGGCCCGGACGACGTAGACGCCCGAGCCCTGGCGGCTCTCGAGCACGCCTTTGCCCGCGAGCTGCCGGACGGCCTCGCGCACGGTCGATCGCCCGACGCCGAGCTCTGCCGCGAGCGCGTGCTCACCCGGGAGGCGGTGGTCGAGCGGCCACGTGCCGGTGCGGACGCGGTCGAGCATGAGCTCGGCCGCCTGGTCGGCGAGGGGGAGCCGGCGGAGAGTGGGCATGGGAGCCAACCTCTCAGGTTGTCTGAGGACTTGATCGCCGCTAGCGTACTCGACATGTCGTGGAGCGCACTCCTTCTTGGTCGCCGCGGCGGGGTCTGAGCCGACCGGCTCCCCGCCGTGGGGGTCTGCCGTGCGCCGGTCGGACCCTCCTGCCGCGTACCGCGCGGCCCGCACCCCGGAGCCACGACCATGACCACGAGCCCGTTCCCCATGCTGCGCACCCCCGACGGCCCGCCCGCCCCTGACCAGCCCGCGTGGAACCGCCAACGCGCCTCGCACATGCCCTCGCACCGCTACGAGGACGTGTTCTCGCGCGTGCCGGTCCCCCTCACTGACCGCCGGTGGCCCGGCAACCGACTCTCGGTGGCACCGCTGTGGGTGCCCGTGGACCTGCGCGACGGCAACCAGGCGCTGACCGAGCCCATGGACCCGGCGCGCAAGCGTCGTTTCTTCGAGCTCCTGGTCGCGATGGGTTACACCGAGATCGAGGTCGGCTACCCGTCCGCCTCGCAGACCGACTTCGACTTCGTCCGCCTGCTCGCCGAGACGGACCTGGCGCCCGAGCACGTGACGGTCGTGGTCTTCACCGCGGCCCGGGCGGACCTGGTCGCCCGGACGTTCGAGTCGGTCCGCGGGCTGCGCAATCCCGTCGTGGTGCACCTGTACGCGGCGACCGCGCCCACCTGGCGCGACGTCGTGCTGGGCAAGGACCGTGCCGAGCTCTCGGACCTCGTCGCGGCTGCGGGCGCCGAGGTCCTGCGCCACGCGGGGGACGACTCTCGGGTCCGCTTCGAGTTCTCGCCCGAGGTCTTCAACCTCACCGAGCCGGACTACGCGCTCGAGGTCTGCGCGCGCATGACGACCCTGTGGGACGCCACCGCGGAGCGGCCGGTGATCCTCAACCTCCCGGCGACGGTCGAGGTCGCGACCCCCAACGTGTACGCCGACCAGATCGAGTACATGCACCGGAACCTCGACCGTCGCGACGCGGTGATCCTGTCCGTCCACCCGCACAACGACCGCGGCACGGGCGTGGCGTGCGCGGAGCTGGCGGTCCTGGCGGGCGCGCAGCGCGTCGAGGGCTGCCTGTTCGGCAACGGCGAGCGCACGGGCAACGTCGACCTGGTGACCCTGGGCCTCAACCTGCACGCACAGGGCGTGGACCCCATGATCGACTTCTCCGACATCGATGAGATCCGCCGCACGGTCGTGGACTGCAACGGCATCGGTGTCCACGAGCGCCACCCGTACGCGGGCGACCTCGTGCACACGGCGTACTCCGGGACGCACCAGGACGCGATCCGCAAGGGGTTCGCGCGTCACCGTGCCGACGCGCGTGCCACGGGCCTTGACCCGGCGGACGCTCCATGGAAGGTGCCGTACCTGCCTGTCGACCCTGCCGACGTCGGGCGCTCGTACGACGCCGTGGTGCGGGTCAACAGCCAGTCCGGCAAGGGCGGCATCGCGTACCTGCTCGAGTCCGCGTACGGCCTGGAGCTGCCGCGACGACTCCAGGTCGACTTCGCGCGCCGGGTCCAGGCGCACGCGGACGGCAGCGGGGGAGAGGTCACGGCCGAGGAGCTGTGGCGCCTCTTCGAGGCAGCGTACGTCCTGCCCGACGGCGGAGGTCGCCAGGTCGTGCCGCTCGCCTGGTCGGTGGCGCAGCCAGAGGCGGACGGCGACCACGAGCGGCTGGACGTCGCGCTGTCCCTGGACGGTGAGCGGGTCGAACGGTCCGCGTCCGGGTCCGGGCCGGTCGACGCGCTCACCCGAGTCCTGGCAGGGCTGGGCATGCCGGTCGAGGTGCTGGGACTGACGCAGCAGTCGGTCGCCTCGGGCAGCGACGCGGGGGCCGTGACCTACCTGGAGCACCGCGCCGCAGACGGCTCGGTCGTGTGGGCGGTGGGGCGGGACGAGTCGGTGCTGGGCGCGAGCGTTCGCGCGGTGACCCGGGCGGCGGCGAGCCGACCCCGTGCGACGGCAGCGGTGCGCCAGAGCCAGGTCGTCGCCTCGGCGGACCGTGCCTGAGCGACGCGCCCGACCCCGGTCGCGGCGGTGGGACGAGACGCCGCTGCCCTCTCACCCCCAGCGTGAGAGCGAGCCTTCGCCGAGTGTGCAGTTCGGGCGGTCCAGAGCGCCCACCAGCAGCCCGAACTGCACACTCGGCGAGCACGGCGCGTCGATCAGCGTCGTCCGGCCCCGTGTCGGTGCCGCGTGGCACGCTGCCCGCATGGCTACCCACGCGCACGGCATCCACCACTCGATCGACTACCTCGAGCTCTCGGTCACGGACATGGCGGAGGCGCAGGCGTTCTACGCGCAGGCCTTCGGGTGGGAGTTCGTCCCCTACGGCCCCGGCTATGCGGGCTTCCGGACGTCCGCGGAGGTGGGCGAGGCGGAGGCCGGCGGGCTGGCGCTCGCGGACCAGGTCACCCGGGGCGGCCCGCTGGTCCTCCTCTTCTCGTCCGACCTCGACGAGTCGCTCCTGCTGGTCCAGGACGCGGGCGGGGAGATCGCCGAGGGGCCGTACGACTTCCCGGGTGGCCGACGCTTCCACTTCCTCGACCCGAGCGGCAACGAGCTGGGCGTCTGGGGGAAGTAGGTCCCGATCGGGCGGGGTGCGGAACCCGAGGTGGGGCACAGCGGGGCGCAAGGCCTGGGAACCCTGGGCTCGGCCCCTGGTGGGCGACGCGTCGTGGTCCGTTCCCGATCGACTGCATAACTATGTATAGTTCTGCATATGACGATCACAGTGGCAGTCGCCGGTGCGTCCGGCTACGCGGGCGGGGAGATGCTCCGGCTGCTCGCCGGGCACCCCGAGGTCGAGATCGGCGCGCTCACGGCGCACTCCAACGCGGGGTCGCTGCTCGGGCTGCACCAGCCGCACCTGCGCTCTCTCGCCGACCGCGTCCTGCTGCCCACGAGCGTCGAGCACCTGGTGGGCCACGACGTCGTCGTGCTCGCACTGCCGCACGGCGCGTCGGGCGAGATCGCCGCGCAGCTCCCCGACGACGTCCTCGTCCTCGACCTGGGAGCGGACCACCGGCTCGCGTCCGCCGCGGACTGGACCGCGTTCTACGGCTCCGAGCACGCGGGCACCTGGCCCTACGGCCTGCCCGAGCTCCTGATCACCGAGCAGACCGGTGCGGGCGTCGAGTACACCAAGCAGCGCGAGGTCCTCGCGGGTGCGCGTCGCATCGCCGTCCCCGGCTGCAACGTCACGGCCGTGACCCTGGGCCTGCAGCCCGGCATCGCCGCGGGCCTGCTCAGCCCGGTCGACGTCGTCGCGGTCCTCGCGAACGGGTACTCGGGCGCGGGCAGGTCGCTCAAGACGCACCTGCTCGCCTCCGAGGCCCTCGGCTCCGCGCAGCCCTACGCCGTGGGCGGCTCGCACCGCCACATCCCGGAGATCGCGCAGAACCTGCGCTCGGCCGGCGCCGACGAGGTCACGATCTCCTTCACGCCGACCCTCGTGCCCATGGCGCGCGGCATCCTCGCGACCGCGACGGCCCGCCTGGCCCCCGGCCACGAGGACCTGAGCGTCGCCGACCTGCGCCAGGCGTACGAGCAGGCGTACGTCGGCGAGCCGTTCGTCGAGCTCCTGCCCGAGGGGCAGTGGCCCACCACGGCCATGACGTTGGGCGCCAATACGGCCCTGGTGCAGGTCGCGGTCGACCGCGCCGCGGGCCGCGTCGTGACCGTGACCGCGATCGACAACCTCGTCAAGGGGACCGCCGGCGGCGCCGTGCAGTCCATGAACATCGCCCTGGGGCTGCCGCAGACCCTGGGCCTGACCACCGAAGGGGTCGCACCGTGACCGTCACCGGACCGCTCGGCTTCCGTGCCGCAGGAGTCGCCGCCGGGCTCAAGTCGACCGGGAAGAAGGACGTCGCGCTCGTCGTCAACGAGGGCCCGCTCGACGTCGCCGCGGCCGTCTTCACGTCGAACCGCGTGTTCGCGGCCCCCGTCGCGTGGTCGCGCCAGGCCGTCGCGGACGGCATCGCGCGCGCCGTCGTCCTCAACTCGGGTGGCGCGAACGCGTGCACCGGGCCCGAGGGCTTCGCCGACACCCACCACACGGCCGAGTACGTCGCGGACCTCCTCGAGGTCTCGGCGGGCGACGTCCTGGTCTGCTCGACGGGCCTCATCGGCGAGCGCCTGCCCATGGACAGCCTCCTCGCGGGCTGCGACGCCGCGGCGGGTGCGGCCGACGCCGAGGGCGGCCCCGACGCGGCGCTGGCGATCATGACGACCGACACGGTCCCCAAGACGGTCCTCGTCACGCGCGACGTGACCGACGCGCACAGCGTCGACGGCGCCACGAGCTGGTCGGTGGGCGGCATGGCCAAGGGCGCCGGGATGCTCGCACCGGGCCTCGCGACCATGCTCTGCGTCCTGACCACCGACGCCGTGGTCGACGCCGCGACCGCAGACGCCGCGCTGCGCGCCGCGACCGCGACCACGTTCGACCGGGTCGACTCCGACGGCTGCATGTCGACGAACGACACGGTGATCCTCCTGGCCTCCGGTGCGTCCCAGGTGCCGGTGACCCTCGAGGAGCTCACGGCGGCCGTGACCGAGGCGTGCGCGGACCTCGCACGGGCCCTGGTCGCGGACGCCGAGGGCGCCAGCCACGACATCGCGGTGACCGTCACGGACGCGAGCGACGAGAGCGCGGCGCTCGCGGTCGCCCGCGCCGTCACGCGCTCCAACCTGTTCAAGGCCGCGGTGTTCGGCAACGACCCCAACTGGGGCCGCGTCCTCTCGGCCGTCGGTACCGTCCCCGAGGACGTCGCCCCCTTCGACGCGCTCGCGCTCGACGTGTCGATCAACGGCGTCCAGGTCTGCCGCGCCGGGGGAGTGGGCGAGCCCCGCGAGCTCGTCGACCTCGCCTCGGCCCGCGAGGTGCACGTCGAGGTCGACCTGCACGCAGGCGACGCCCGGGTCACGGTCTGGACCAACGACCTCACGCACGACTACGTCCACGAGAACAGCGCGTACTCGTCGTGAGCGCCCACACCTCCGAGGGCGCCGCGTTCGACACCCGCACCGACCTGACCCCCGGCCAGAAGGCGGAGGTCCTGCTCGAGGCCATGCCCTGGCTGCAGGAGTTCCGCGACGCGCTCGTGGTGGTCAAGTACGGCGGCAACGCCATGATCGACGACGAGCTCAAGGCCGCGTTCGCACGCGACATGGTGTTCCTGCGCCAGGTCGGCCTGCACCCCGTCGTGGTGCACGGCGGCGGCCCGCAGATCTCCGCGATGCTCGCGCGCCTCGGCATCGAGAGCGAGTTCCGCGGCGGCCTGCGCGTGACCACGCCGGAAGCCATGGACGTCGTGCGCATGGTCCTCACGGGCCAGGTCTCGCGCGAGCTCGTCGGGCTCATCAACGCGCACGGCCCGTACGCGGTCGGGCTGTCGGGCGAGGACGGGGGCCTGCTCCAGGCGCAGCGTCGCCATGCCGTGGTCGACGGCGAGCCCGTCGACGTCGGGCTCGTGGGCGACGTCGTCGAGGTCCACCCCTCCGCGGTCCAGGACCTGCTCGACGCCGGACGCATCCCCGTCGTCTCGACCATCGCGCCCGACATCGACGACCCGACCCAGGTCCTCAACGTCAACGCGGACACCGCGGCGGCGGCGCTCGCGGTCGCCCTCGGCGCGAAGAAGCTCATCGTCCTGACCGACGTCGAGGGCCTGTACACGTCGTGGCCGGACAAGAGCTCGCTCGTCGCCGAGATCACGCGCTCCGAGCTCGCCGACCTGCTGCCCTCGCTCGAGGCCGGCATGGTGCCCAAGATGGAGGCGTGCCTGCGGGCGGTGTCCGGGGGCGTCCCGCGCGCGACCGTGATCGACGGCCGCGTCGCGCACTCGGTCCTCCTGGAGGTCTTCACGACGCGCGGCAACGGGACCATGGTCGTCCCGGACGCGCTCGCCTCCACCCCCGTCGCACCCCTCCCCGTCCCGCAGGAGCAGTCATGAACGGCACGACCGGCGAGATCTCGCCGACACACCCCGCCGAGGTCTCGACCGCGACCACCGCGCCGCAGGCCGCCGACGCCGCCCGGAGCGTCGAGGGGGCCGCGGACACGACCCTGGCCGGCCCGGGCAGCGTCGCGCAGTGGACCGAGCGCTACACGCACGCGGTCATGGACACGTTCGGCGCACCGCAGAAGGTCCTGGTGCGCGGCGAGGGCGCGTACGTGTGGGACGCCGACGGCAAGCGCTACCTCGACCTGCTCGCGGGCATCGCGGTCAACGCGCTGGGCCACGCGCACCCCACGCTCACCGCAGCGGTCAGCGCGCAGCTCGGGACGCTCGGGCACGTGTCGAACTTCTTCGGGTCGCCCACGCAGATCGCGCTCGCCGAGCGGCTCCTGGACCTCGCGCAGGCTCCCGAGGGCTCGCGCGTCTTCTTCACCAACTCGGGCACCGAGGCCAACGAGGCCGCGTTCAAGATGGCGCGCCGCAACCGTGACGGGGCCGCCGGCCCGGGGACGCGGACCAGGGTCCTCGCGCTCGAGGGGGGCTTCCACGGTCGCAGCATGGGCGCGCTCGCGCTCACGTCGAAGGCCGCGTACCGCGAGCCCTTCGAGCCTCTGCCGGGCGGCGTCGAGTTCGTCCCGTTCGGCGACGTGGCCGCGCTCGAGGAGGCGTTCTCGGCCGAGGCGGTCGCTGCCCGCGGCGAGGTCGCCGCGCTGGTCGTCGAGCCGGTCCAGGGCGAGGCGGGCGTGCGCCCGCTGCCGCCCGGCTACCTGGTGGCCGCGCGCGAGCTGACCGCGTCGTCGGGCGCCCTGCTGGTCCTCGACGAGGTCCAGACGGGCGTGGGGCGCACGGGGTCGTGGTTCGCGTTCCAGCAGCAGGAGATCGGCGGGGGCATCACGCCCGACGTCGTCACGCTCGCCAAGGGGCTCGGCGGCGGCTTCCCCGTGGGTGCCGTCGTGGCGTTCGGCGAGCGGGCAGCGACCCTCCTGGGGCGTGGTCAGCACGGCACGACGTTCGGGGGCAACCCCGTCGCCGCGGCCGCCTCGCTCGCGACGCTCGGCGTGATCGAGCGCGACGGCCTGCTCGCCAACGTGCGCACGGTCGGCGAGGCGCTGCGCGACGGGATCGCCGCGTGCGGCAACCCCGTGGTCGCGGGGACCCGCGGCCTGGGCCTGCTGATCGCGGTCCAGCTCTCGGCGCCCGTCTCGGCCGAGGTCGTGCGGCTGGCGCTCGACGCCGGGTTCATCGTCAACGCCGTGCAGCCCGACGCGATCCGTCTCGCCCCGCCCCTGATCCTGACGCGCGACCAGGCGAGCGAGGTCGTCGCGTTCTTCGCCGGGCTCCCCGCCGACCTCGTGAGCCCGGGCAGCGCGCAGACCGCCCCCACCACCCCGTCCACGCCTCCGAAGGGCTGACAGTGACCTCGACCGCCCCCGTCCGACACTTCCTGCGCGACGACGACCTGACCCCCGCCGAGCAGCGCGAGGTCCTCGAGCTGGGCCTCGGCTTCCGCGAGGACCGCTTCATCCGCACGCCGCTGCGCGGGCCGCAGGCCGTCGCGGTGATCTTCGACAAGCCCTCGACCCGCACACGCGTGTCGTTCTCGGTCGGCATCGCCGAGCTCGGTGGCTACCCGCTCGTGATCGACGCAGCGTCGAGCCAGCTCGGGCGCGGCGAGCCCATCGCGGACACGGCCCGGGTCCTGGACCGTCAGACGTCGGCGATCGTGTGGCGGACCTTCGGCCAGGAGCGCGTCGAGGAGATGGCCCGGGTCGCGACCGTCCCGGTCGTCAACGCCCTGACCGACGAATTCCACCCGTGCCAGATCCTCGCGGACCTGCTGACGGTCGCCCAGCTGCGGGGCGGCGTCGACTCGCTCGCCGGGACGTCGCTCGTCTACCTGGGCGACGGCGCCAACAACATGGCGCACTCCTACCTCCTGGGCGGCGTGACCGCGGGCATGCACGTGCGAATCGGGGCCCCGGCCGGCTTCCTGCCGGACCCGGCGGTGGTCGCCGACGCCGAGCGCATCGCGCGCGAGACCGGCGGTTCCGTGCTCGTGACCACGGACGCGGTCGAGGCCACGCGCGGCGCGGACGTCGTCGCGACCGACACCTGGGTCTCCATGGGCGACGAGGCGAGCGCGGCCGAGCGCGAGCTGCCGTTCGTTCCGTACCAGGTCAACGCCGAGCTCATGGCGGTCGCCGCCGAGGACGCGCTCGTGCTCCACTGCCTGCCCGCGTACCGCGGCAAGGAGATCACGGCCGAGGTCATCGACGGTCCGCGGTCGGCCGTCTGGGACGAGGCCGAGAACCGCCTGCACGCCCAGAAGGCGCTGCTGACCTGGTTGCTGGAACGCTCGTGACGACCGCTCTCGGTCCGGGGAGCGTGCCCACCACCAAGGCGGCACGCCACGCGCGCATCGCGCAGCTCGTCGCCCGGCACGAGATCCACTCCCAGGCCGAGCTCGCCAAGGCGCTCGCCGAGGACGGGGTGAGCGTCACGCAGGCGACGCTGTCTCGCGACCTCATCGAGCTGCGGGCCGAGAAGGTCCGCAGCGCGTCGGGCGCGCTGGTCTACGCGGTGCCCGGAGAGGGCGGCGACCGCTCGGTCCAGGTCGCGAACGACGCCGAGTACGTCGCGGCCCGGCTCGCGCGGCTGTGCGCCGAGCTCCTGGTCTCGGCCGAGGCGTCGGGCAACCTGGTCGTGCTGCGCACGCCGCCCGGCGCGGCGCAGTACCTGGCCTCGGCGATCGACCACTCGGTGTTCGTCGGCGTCCTGGGCACGATCGCGGGGGACGACACCGTCCTGGTGATCTCGCGCGACGTCGACGGCGGCGAGGACCTGGCCGCGCGCTTCCTGGCCCTGACCAACCCCGTGGCCCCGGCCACACCCACGACCTCCTAGCCCGCGTCGGCCCTCACGGGCCGCGCAGCGACCACGGCGGCCGCCGAGCCTCGGCGGCTGCCACACTTGGACCCATCACCCCACGCAAGGAAGAGAACAAGTCATGACTGAACGCGTCGTGCTCGCCTACTCGGGCGGCCTGGACACCTCCGTTGCCATCGGCTGGATCGGCGAGGCCACCGGGGCCGAGGTCGTTGCCGTCGCGGTCGACGTCGGCCAGGGCGGCGAGGACCTCGAGGTCATCCGCCAGCGCGCCCTCGACTGCGGCGCCGTCGAGGCCTACGTCGCGGACGCCCGCGACGAGTTCGCCGAAGAGTACTGCATGCCCGCGCTGCGCGCGAACGGCCTGTACCTCGACCGCTACCCGCTGGTCTCCGCGATCTCGCGCCCCGTGATCGTCAAGCACCTGGTGCGCGCGGCCCGCCAGTTCGGCGCGACGACCGTCGCGCACGGCTGCACGGGCAAGGGCAACGACCAGGTCCGCTTCGAGGTCGCGACGACGTCGCTCGCGCCCGAGCTCAAGACGATCGCGCCGGTCCGCGACCTCGCGCTGACGCGTGAGAAGGCCATCGCGTACGCCGAGAAGCACTCGCTGCCGATCGCGACGACCAAGCACAACCCGTTCTCGGTCGACCAGAACGTGTGGGGCCGTGCGGTCGAGACGGGCTTCCTCGAGGACATCTGGAACGCCCCGACGAAGGACGTCTACAACTACACCGACGACCCGACGTTCCCGCCGGTCGCGGACGAGGTCGTCATCACGTTCGAGCAGGGCGTGCCGGTCGCGCTCGACGGCGTCGCGGTGACCCCGCTGCAGGCCATCCAGGAGATGAACCGTCGCGCCGGCGCCCAGGGCGTGGGCCGCATCGACATCGTCGAGGACCGCCTGGTCGGCATCAAGTCCCGTGAGATCTACGAGGCCCCGGGCGCGATCGCGCTCATCGCGGCGCACCAGGAGCTCGAGAACGTGACCCTCGAGCGCGAGCAGGCCCGCTTCAAGCGTGGCGTCGAGCAGCGCTGGACCGAGCTGGTCTACGACGGCATGTGGTTCAGCCCGCTCAAGAAGTCGCTCGACGTCTTCATCGACGACACCCAGCGCTACGTCTCGGGCGACATCCGCCTCGTCCTGCACGGTGGCCGTGCGACCGTGACGGGCCGCCGCAGCGAGTCGAGCCTGTACGACTTCAACCTCGCGACCTACGACGAGGGCGACTCGTTCGACCAGTCGCAGGCCAAGGGCTTCATCGAGATCTTCGGCCTCACGGCAAAGCTCTCCGCGGCCCGCGACGAGAAGTTCGGCAACGGCGTGGACTTCGGCACCGGGAGCCTGTGAACCATGGGTGACGAGATCACGTCCGGCGCCGCGGCGGGCGAAGTGGGCGAGGTGCAGGGCGCAGCCGGCGTGTCACAGGCTCCGGTGAGCCTGTGGGGCGGCCGGTTCGCCGGCGGTCCCGCCGAGGCCCTGGCCGCCCTGTCGCAGTCGACGCACTTCGACTGGCGCCTCGCGCAGCACGACATCGCGGGCTCCCGGGCCCACGCCAAGGTGCTCGCGGCGGCGGGTCTGCTCGACGACGACGAGCTGACCGCGATGCTCGAGGCGCTGGACGTGCTCTCGGCCGACGTCGGGTCGGGCGATTTCCTGCCGGTCCTGGCCGACGAGGACGTGCACACGGCCCTCGAGCGCGGGCTCATCGAGCGCGCGGGTCCGGAGCTCGGGGGCAAGCTGCGCGCGGGGCGTTCGCGCAACGACCAGATCGCGACGCTCGTGCGGTCGTACCTGCGCGAGGAGGCCCGGGCGATCGGGCTCCTGGTGCTCGACGTCGTCGACGCCCTCGTCGAGCAGGCCGAGGCGCACCCCGGCGCCCCGATGCCGGGCCGCACGCACCTGCAGCACGCGCAGCCGGTGCTGCTCGCGCACCACCTGCTGGCGCACGCGTGGCCGCTGCTGCGCGACGTCGACCGCTTCATCGACTGGGACGTCCGGGCGGGGCGCTCGCCCTACGGCTCGGGCGCGCTCGCGGGCTCGTCGCTGGGTCTGGACCCGGCGGCCGTCGCGGCGGACCTGGGCTTCGACGGCCCGGTCGAGAACTCGATCGACGGCACGGCCTCGCGCGACGTCGTCGCGGAGTTCGCGTTCGTCTCGGCGATGCTGGGGGTCGACCTCTCGCGCTTCGCGGAGGAGATCATCATCTGGAACACCAAGGAGTTCGGCTTCGTCCGCCTGGACGACGCCTACTCCACGGGGTCCAGCATCATGCCGCAGAAGAAGAACCCGGACATCGCCGAGCTCGCGCGCGGCAAGGCCGGGCGTCTGATCGGGGACCTGACGGGTCTGCTGGCCACGCTCAAGGGCCTGCCGCTCGCGTACAACCGTGACCTGCAGGAGGACAAGGAGCCGGTGTTCGACCAGGTCGACACCCTCAAGGTCCTGCTCCCCGCGTACGCGGGCATGGTCCGCACCCTGACGTTCGACACCGAGCGCATGGCGTCCCTCGCGCCGCAGGGCTTCTCGCTCGCGACCGACATCGCGGAGTGGCTCGTCCGTCAGGGCGTGCCCTTCCGGGTGGCGCACGAGGTCGCGGGTGCGTGCGTGCGGGTCTGCGAGGAGCGCGGCATCGAGCTGTGGGACCTGACGGACACGGACCTCGCGGACATCTCCGAGCACCTCACCCCGGGGGTGCGGGACGTGCTCACGGTCGAGGGGTCGCTCGCCTCGCGCGACGCGGTGGGCGGCACGGCTCCCGCGCGTGTCGCGGAGCAGCTCGAGGAGGCCAAGGTGCGTTCGGCCGAGTACCGCTTCTGGGTGCAGGGCTGAGGTCGCCGTGAGCGTGAGCGCTGCGGTCCTCGACGACCTCGTGGCCCGCGTGCACGACGGCGCAGCGCGCCTCGGCCAGGGACGTCCGGCGGGTCCGGGCGTCCCTGCCGGGGAGGGCTGCCGCCTGGTCGTCGTCGACGGCCCGGCAGGGTCGGGCAAGACGACCCTGGCCGCGCAGCTCGCGGCGGCCCTGCCTGCCCAGGTGATCCACATGGACGACCTGTACGAGGGCTGGACGGGCATGACGGCGGGCGTGGGGCGGCTCGTCGAGCAGGTCCTCGACCCGCTCTCCGCCGGTCGGCCCGGGAGGTACCAGCGGTACGACTGGACGCTCGAGGACTTCGCCGAGTGGCACGACGTCCCGCGAGCCCCGTTCCTCGTGGTCGAGGGCTGCGGTGCGGGCGCTCGGCGGATCGCCGACGTGACGACGCTTCTCGTGTGGGTCGAGGCCGACGACGAGCTCCGCCTGGCGCGTGGTCTCGCACGTGACGGTCAGGAGGCCCGGGTGCACTGGCTCGAGTGGATGGCCTCGGAGCGGGCGGTCTACGCGGCCGAGGGGACGGCCGAGCGGGCCGACGTCGTGCTCGACGGGTTCGGCGAGCCGGTCTCGCCGCGTCCTCGTGCGCAGGAGCACGCGGGCGACGTCTGACAGCCCACCCCCGCAGGCGAGAAGTCGAAACATGCGGGGCGTAGATTGCGGGGGAGACGCCCGCCCAGCCAGGAGGCCCACGTGACCGAGTCCCGCTCCACCACGGACCTCGACGCCCCCACACCGGACGTCCCCGCGCGCGGATGGTTCGCCCGCCCGAGCCTCGAGGTCGCGCGCGACCTCCTGGGGGCCTCGATCACGCACCGGACGCCCGCGGGCAGCGTCACCGTCCGCCTCACCGAGGTGGAGGCCTACGACGGCGAGCGGGACCCGGGGTCGCACGCCTTCCGGGGACGCTCCGAACGCAACCGGGCCATGTACGGCGAGCCGGGTCACCTGTACGTCTACCGCCACCTGGGGCTGCACCACTGCGTCAACGTGGTCTGCGGCCCGGTGGGCTCCGCGTCGGCGGTCCTCCTGCGGGCGGGCGAGGTGACCGACGGCGTCGAGCTGGCCCGGACGCGTCGGCTGGAGGCCGGCGTCTGCGACTCGGACCGCCAGATCGCGCGCGGTCCGGCGCGGCTCGCCGTGGCGCTCGGCCTGGACCTGGCCCACTACGGGCTGGACGTGACGGACGAGGCGGGCGACGTCGTCGTGCACCGGGACGTTCGGACCCTGCGGCCCGCGATCGCGACCGGACCACGCGTCGGCGTGAGCGGCGACGGGGGCGACGCGAGCGTCTATCCGTGGCGCCTGTGGCTCACGGGCGACCCCACCGTCTCCGCGTACCGGCCCGCGACCCGGCGCACCCGCTGAGGTCGCCGCTCCGGGACGGAGTCGGTACCGGAGGGCAGGACACGGCAGACTAGGACCTCGGGCGCGCAGGACGACGGCGTGCCCGTCCCACGCCCGCGCCGCACCGCGCGCGGGCACGACGAAGGAGATGCAGTGAACGACGTTCTCGACGAGTTGCAATGGCGAGGCCTGGTGGCGCAGTCCACCGACGAGGCCGCGCTGCGTGCTGCGCTGGCCGAGGGACCCGTCACGTATTACTGCGGCTTCGACCCGACCGCGCCGAGCCTGCACCACGGGCACCTGGTCCAGCTCATCCTCCTGCGTCACCTGCAGCTCGCCGGCCACCGCGCCATCGCGCTCGTCGGTGGCGCCACGGGCATGATCGGTGACCCGCGCCAGTCGGGGGAGCGGATCCTCAACACCAAGGACACGGTCGCCGAGTGGACCGAGCGCCTCAAGGCGCAGGTCTCGCGCTTCCTCGACTTCGAGGGCGACAACCCGGCGCGCATCGCGAACAACCTCGACTGGACCGGTGAGCTCACGGCGATCGACTTCCTGCGGGAGATCGGCAAGCACTACCGCCTGGGCACCATGCTGGCCAAGGACACCGTGGCCCGCCGGTTGAAGTCCGACGAGGGCATCAGCTTCACCGAGTTCAGCTACCAGATCCTCCAGGGCAACGACTACCTCGAGCTGTTCCGGCGCGAGGGCGTCACGCTCCAGACGGGCGGCAACGACCAGTGGGGCAACCTGCTCTCGGGCGTCGAGCTCATCCGCAAGGCCGAGGGTGCGTCGGTGCACGTTCTGACGACGCCGCTCATCACCAAGGCGGACGGGACCAAGTTCGGCAAGACCGAGGGCGGGGCCGTGTGGCTCGACCCCGACATGATGAGCCCGTACGCGTTCTACCAGTACTGGGTCAACGCGGACGACGCCGACGTGGTGGGCTGGCTCAAGATCTTCACCTTCCGTACCGCTGAGGAGATCGCCGAGCTCGAGCGCGCCGTCGCCGAGCGCCCTGCGGCGCGCGAGGCGCAGAAGGCGCTCGCGGCCGACGTCACCACGCTGGTCCACGGCGCCGCGGCGACCGAGGCGGTCATCGCGGCGAGCCAGGCGCTCTTCGGCCGCGGGGACCTGGCTGCGCTCGACGCCGGCACGCTGGCTGCGGCAGTGGCAGAGCTCCCGCGCACGACGGCGGCGCCCGGCGAGCTGGTCGTCGACCTCCTCGTGGGCTCGGGGCTCGTTGCCTCGAAGGGCGCGGCGCGTCGTGCGATCGCCGAGGGCGGCGCCTACGTCAACAACGTGAAGGTGACGTCCGAGGACGCGACGCTCGGGGCGGACGACCTGCTGCACGGGCGATTCGCCGTCCTGCGCAGGGGCAAGCGGACGCTCGCGGTGGCCGAGGTCGAGTGACCGACCTGCGTGCATGACGGCGGGGCCGGGGGGAGCGTTCCCCCGGCCCCGCCGTCGTCGGAGGTGCAGGCCGGGCGACCGTCGGGGGCGGAACGGCAGGGTAAGCGACGGCTCGGTGACCGGGGTCACCGCGCCCGGGTTTGACCTCGCCCGTCACCTCGACGTAATCTTCTGGATGTCAGCTCGACAGGGAGGAACAGACACCACTGCGAAGCTCCTCGGAGCCGCCGCGAAGTGGCTGGTCCCACGGGCAGGCCACCCACACGAACTTCAGGTCCTGGATCTGTCGACTCGTGAGGGAGCCGGAGAAGAGTCGCGGTAGACACCGAGACTCAGACCTGGTAAGGTAGAGAAGTTGCCCCGAGTGAAGGCCCCTGGTGGGTTGGAGTCGGTGCGTGTCGGTTGCTTGAGAACTCAACAGTGTGCTTGATAGTTAATGCCA
>NZ_JBHVOS010000009.1:0-116311 GCF_042887685.1 Oerskovia sp. NPDC057915
AGGTAGACCTCCGGGAGGTCTACCTCGCGCACACGGGTCTACCTCGGCCAGCGGTCTACCGCGGAGACGGCCGACGCCGGGGCGGGAGGTCAGCCCTCCTGCCCCGGCGTCCGCCGTCCGTCAGACCGTCAGGCGTCGGCGCCCTGCGCCGTGAGCGCCCGCTCGACGCCCGCGAGGTTCTCGACGACCAACCGGCGCAGCGCCGGGGCCGCGTCGGCGTGGGAGTCGAGCCACGCCTGCGTCGCGTCGCGCAGCCCGGCGTTCGCGAGCGGTGCGGGGTACAGGCCCACGACCAGCGTCTCGGCGATGTGGTAGCTCCGCTCGGCCCACAGCGTGGTCAGCGAGGAGAAGTACTTCTCGACCAGGGGCGCCAGGACCGCGGGGTCGTTGACGTGCTGGAAGCCCTGCGTCGTGGCGCGCACGATCGCGTTGGGGGCCTCGTCCGAGTCCACGAGCGACGCGAACGCGGCGAGCTTGGCCTCGGTCGTGGGGGCCGTCGCGGTCGCGCGGGCCGCGGACTGCTGACCCGTGGCCGTGTGGTCCTGCGCGAGCGCGGCGTCGACCTCGGCCTGGTCCGCGCGGCCCAGGAGGACGAGGCCCTCGAGGATCTCCCAGCGCAGGTCGGTGTCGATCTCGAGGCCCTCCAGGGCGACCGAGCCGTCGAGCAGACCGCGCAGCGCGTCGGCGTGCGCGGGCGTCGAGGCGAGGTGCGCGAAGAACTTCACGAACTGGAACTGGGAGTCCGTGCCGGCCTGGGCCGACTGCGCGAGGCGCCACAGCTCGTCGCCCACGACCGCGAGCGTCGCGGCCTGCTTGCCGGGCGTCACGTAGGACTTCGCGGCCAGCGCGAGCTGGTTGAGCGTCGTCCGGATCGTCGTGGACTCGGTCTCGCGGGCGATGTTGCCCAGGACGAGGCGCACGTACTCGCTCGCCGGGGTCTCGCCGTCGCGCGTCGCGTCCCACACCGAGCCCCACACGAGCGAGCGCGCGAGCGGGTCGGTGATGTCGGCGAGGTGCTCGACGGCGACCGCGAGCGACGCCTCGTCGAGTCGGATCTTGGCGTACGCCAGGTCGTCGTCGTTGAGCAGGACGAGCTGCGGCCGGTCGAGGCCCGCGAGCTCGGGGACCTCGGTCCGCTCGCCGTCGACGTCGATCTCGACGCGGTGCTCGCGCACCAGGTTCCCGCCGACGACGTTGTAGAAGCCGATCGCGAGACGGTGCGGGCGGATCGTCGGGTAGTCGGCCGGGGCCTCCTGCAGCACCGCGAACGAGACGATGCGGCCGTGCGCGTCGAGCTCGATCTCGGGTCGCAGCGTGTTGACGCCCGCGGTCTCGAGCCACAGGCGCGCCCACGAGCCGAGCTCGCGCCCGCTCGTGGCCTCGAGCTCGGTCAGGAGGTCGGTGAGCTCGGTGTTCTTGTACTCGTGCTTCTTGAAGTACTGCGCCACGCCCGCCATGAACGCGTCGATGCCGACCCAGGCGACGAGCTGCTTGAGGACCGAACCGCCCTTGGCGTACGTGATGCCGTCGAAGTTGACCTGCACGTCCTCGAGGTCGTTGATGGTCGCGACGATCGGGTGCGTCGAGGGGAGCTGGTCCTGCCGGTAGGCCCAGGACTTCTCCATGGCGGCGAACGTCGTCCAGGCCTCGTGCCACTCGGTGGCCTCGGCGGTCGCGAGGGTCGAGGCCCACTCCGCGAAGGACTCGTTGAGCCACAGGTCGTTCCACCACTTCATGGTGACCAGGTCGCCGAACCACATGTGCGCGAGCTCGTGCAGGACCGTCACGACGCGACGCTCCTTGATGGCGTCGGTGACCTTGGACCGGAAGACGTACGTCTCGGTGAACGTCACGGCACCGGCGTTCTCCATGGCCCCGGCGTTGAACTCGGGCACGAAGAGCTGGTCGTACTTCGCGAACGGGTACGGGTAGTCGAACTTCTCCTCGAAGAACGCGAAGCCCTGGCGGGTCTTCTCGAAGATGTAGTCGGCGTCGAGGTGCGGCGCGAGGGACTTGCGTGCGAACACGCCGAGCGGGATCACGCGGCCGTCCGAGGACGTGAGCTCGCTGCGCTCGACCACGTAGGGGCCCGCGACGATCGCGGTGATGTAGGTCGAGATGACCTGCGTGGGCTCGAACGTCCAGGTCGAGGCGTCCACGGCGGGGTCGGTCGCGTGGGCGGCGGGGACGGGCTCGGGCGTGGGCGAGTTGGACACGACCTGCCAGGCGGAGGGCGCCGTGACCGTGAACTGGAACGTGGCCTTGAGGTCGGGCTGCTCGAACGCGGCGAACACGCGGCGCGAGTCGGGGACCTCGAACTGGCTGTACAGGTAGACCTCGCCGTCGACCGGGTCGACGAAGCGGTGCAGGCCCTCGCCCGAGTTGGTGTAGGCGGCGTCGGCGACGACGCGGAGCTCGTTCTCCGCGGCGAGACCGTCGAGCTGGATGCGGGAGTCGGCGAAGACGCGGGCGACGTCGAGCGTCTCGCCGTTGAGCACGACCTCACGCACGGCGGGTGCGATCAGGTCGATGAAGGTGCTCGCCCCGGGGGTCGCGGCGAACCGCACCACCGTGGTCGAGCCGAACGTCGTGGGTCCGGTCGTGAGGTCGAGGGCGACCTCGTAGGAACGGACGGTGACGACACCGGCGCGCTCGGCGGCTTCGGCGCGGGTGAGGTTCTCTCCGGGCACAAACATCTCCTCAGTACGGATCGGGCTGGCCGGGTGGGCCGCGTCGATTCTCCCACGGGGCGTCCCGCGGGTCGCTGTGTTTGGCGCATCTTCCCGGGAACCGGAATGTCCGGGTCGCCGGGCGTGTTGAGCCTCCCGGGGCGCGGTCGCGCGCACCCGCCCGACCTTCCCACCCGCTGAGGAGACCTGCCCCGTGACTGCTGTGACGACGTCGGACACCACGCGAGACCTGCACGCGAGCGACGCACCCGTGCGGACCGCCGACTTCTGGTTCGACCCGCTGTGCCCGTGGGCGTGGATGACGAGCCGGTGGATGGACGAGGTCTCGACGGTCCGCGACGTGAGCGTGCGCTGGCACGTCATGAGCCTGTCGGTCCTCAACGAGGGCCGCGAGCTGCCCGAGAAGTACCAGGACCTCATGGAGCGCGGCTGGGGCCCGGTCCGCGTCGTGGTCGCGGCGCAGCAGGAGCACGGTGACGAGGTCGTCAAGCCGCTCTACGACGCGATCGGCACGCGTCTGCACCCGGGCGGGCGCAGCGACTTCGACGCGGTGATCGCCGAGGCGCTCGCCGAGGTCGGCCTGCCCGCGTCGCTCGCGGAGCACGCGACGAGCGACCGCTACGACGCCGAGCTGCGCGCCTCGCACGCCGAGGGCATCTCGCGCGTGGGCGAGGACGTGGGGACGCCCGTCGTCGCGTTCGGCGACGTCGCGTTCTTCGGCCCGGTCGTGACGCCCGCGCCCAAGGGCGAGGACGCGGGCCGGCTGTGGGACGGGTGCGTCCTGGTCGCCTCGACCCCGGGCTTCTTCGAGCTCAAGCGCACGCGCACGCAGGGCCCGGTCTTCGACTGACCGCCGCCTGACCGCCGCCTGACCACCGGCCCCCGGCCGGCGCACCGGCACCGCCCTGCCCGACGGCGCATCCTCGCTCCCGCGCGAGGGTGCGCCGTCCGCACGCCGGGCGCGGGACGACGACCCGGGTGCCCCGACCGGCGTGGAAGGATCGACGCCATGGCCACCTGGAAGCAGCTCGTCGACGACGCCCCCGACCTCGCCGCCCGCGTGCGCTCCCGCTTCGAGGCCGCCCGTCGGCACGTCCTGGCGACCAGGACGCTCACGGGCTCGCCGCGCGTCAGCGGGACCGAGGTCGGGTTCTGGGAGGACGACGTGTGGATCGGTTCCACGTCACGTTCGGGCAGGTCGATGGACCTGCTCGTCGACCCACGGTTCGTGCTCCACTCGAACCCGGGCGACGGGTCGCGGACGGACGGGGACGTCAAGGTCGACGGGACGGTCCGCACCGCTCCCCAGGACGACCCCGGCCGGTCGGCGGTCCTGGCCGCGACCGGTGGCACCGAGCCGTTCCAGCTCTTCTGGCTCGACCTGTCCCGGGTCGAGCTCACCACGGTCGTGGCCGGTGCGACGCGGGTCGAGACCTGGCGTCCCGGCGCGGGGACGGACGTCGTCGAGCAGCGGGACTGACGTCGAGCCCGGACGCCGGCGAGGGCTCGGTGGAACCGACCTCACGTCGGGGGCATACGGGACCGATCGGACAGGGGTGCGGTTCGACCGAGGCGGGACGGCCGTGCAATGCTGCGTACTTCTGCCCCGAAACTGCGGGGTCCGAGTCCCCCTGAGGAGCTGTGATGTCCGGCAACGCCCCCGTGCCTCCGCCGCCCCCGCACTCCGAGCCTGCCCAGCAGCCTCCGGCCTTCCAGCCCCGGTCGCAGCAGCCCGCGACCCCGCCTGCCCCCGTGCCGGCAGCCCCCGACCAGCAGGCCACGGCGTACCAGCCCGTGCAGCCCGCGTACGGTCAGGACCAGGCGACGGCCTACCAGCCGGCGCAGCCCGCGTACGGTCAGGACCAGGCCACCGCCTACCAGCCGGCGCAGCCCGCGTACGGTCAGGACCAGGCCACGGCGTACCAGCCTGCGCAGCCCGCGTACCAGCCGCCGGCCTACCAGCAGCAGCCTGCGCAGCCCGCGTACCAGGCGCCGCCGCCCGCCTTCGCGCCCGGCAGCGGACAGCAGGCCGCCTACCAGGCGCAGCCGGCTGCGCCGCAGCCCGCGTACGCCCCGCAGCAGGCGGCCCAGCCGCAGTACGCGGCCCAGCCCCAGTACGCCGCCCAGCAGCCCCCGCAGCAGGCCTACCAGCCCGCGTACGCCGAGCAGCCGGCAGCGGCCGCCCCGGGCGGCGGCCCGGGCCGTGGTGGGGACGGACGCCCGGGAAAGGGCGGTCGTCGGCTCAGCCCCGGGTGGATCGCGTTCATCGCGCTCGACGTGATCCTGGTCGGTATCGTCATCGCGTTCGCGATCAACCTCGCCGGTGGTGCCTCCGGCCAGGCTCCTGCCGAGGGCCCCGGCACGTCGGCCGAGGCGCCGGCCCCGACCCCCGACGCCCCCGCAGAGGGCCCTGGTCCGGTCGCCGTCACGGGCGAGTCGGTGACCAGCCCCAGCCGGAACATCACGTGCACGATCGGTGAGCAGGGTGTCTCGTGCGGCATCGCGGAGCTCGCGAGCCAGCCCGCGCCGGTGGACGGGTGCACCGGCACCACGGGCTACCTGGTGACGCTCACGGCGGACGGCGTCGAGATCCCGTGCGTCCCGACCGCGGACCAGCCGAAGAAGGCGGGGGACGACGTCGCCGTGCTCGACTACGACCAGTCCAAGACCGTCGGGTCGTTCACGTGCACGAGCTCCAAGTCCGGCATGCGCTGCACCGACAGCGAGACCGGCAAGGGGTTCAACGTGGCCAAGGCGGGTCTCTCCTCGTTCTGAGCAGGCAGAGCTCGCGGCTCGCTCCTTCCCGACGGCGTCGCTCGCCCGGGTGCACCACGCACCTGGGCGGGCGGTGCCGTCGGGCGTCTCGGGGAGGACCCGGGACGCCGCCGCGGACACGAACCGACCACTCAGCGGTCTCAGGGCCCGCGCGCCGGAACGGTGGGCAGAATGGTGGCGGAGGGAGACGCCCCACATGCCCAAGCCCGTCCCCGGGTCCGCACCCGCGACCCACCCTGAGCCCTCGCCGGTCCGTCCCACCAAGGACGACGTCGTGCTCCACGCCCGCCACCTCGAGCAGGTCCTGGGATACCTGCGCGACGGCACCAACGTCAACGTGGTCGGCATGCGCTCCTCGGGCCGCTCGGCGCTCGTGCGCCGCGTCATCGAGAGGCTCAACGCCGGCGGTTCCTCGGTGACCCGCATCTGCGGGGTCCGCGCGCTGCAGGACCGTCCGCTGAGCGCGCTCGCGGTCGCAGGGGTGCAGATCGCCACCACCCCCGGGCAGCTGCCGGCCCTCAGCTCCGCCGTCGGCTCGCTCGAGGTGCTGCTGTCCGCCCGCCCCTCCGTGCTCGTCATCGACGACGCCGACGACCTGGACCCCACGACGGTCGGAGCGATCGTCGCCGTCCACTCGCGCGCCCGGACACCGGTGCTCACCACGTCCCGCCCGGGCGGCCGCCGCCAGCCGGGCACGAGCGCCCTGACGGCCGAGCTGCAGCCCGGAGCGCGCGTCACGCTCGCCCCGCTGCGGTTCGAGGGGGTCCACACCCTGGTCCACGACCTGCTCGGCGGCGCCGTCGACCCGGCGACGGTCGCGCGGGTCGCGGCCAAGTCGGGAGGGCTGCCCGGCCTCGTCGCGGCCATCGTCGACACGGGCCGCCGGGAGAACCGGATCGTCCAGCGCGACGGGCTCTGGGTCACGCGGGACAGCCTCTGGACGACCGCGATGTCGCAGTCCGTCGAGCCCTTCCTCACCGACATCGACGACGCCGGGCTCGATGCCGTGACCCTGCTGTCCTTCGCCGGGACCCTGCCCCTGCGCACGGCACAGCGCATGGTGGCGCCCGACACCCTCGCGTCGCTCGACGACGCCGGGCTGCTGCAGGTCCTGGCCGACGGGGACGAGCCGGTCGTGGGCGTGTTCCCGCCGCTCGTCGCCGAGTTCATCACCCACGAGGGGGCGACGATGCGCAACCTCCTGGCCCGGGACCGGCTCGCCGAGGTCGACCGGCACGTCGTCCCGGTGGTGCCCGTGGGGGGCGAGGAGGCCGCGGGCGGGCCTCTCGAGGCGCGGCTCCTCGCGCAGCACTGGACCGCCGAGCGCGTCGCCCGACGGGTCGCCTGGGAGCAGGACCCGACCCCCGGGGCCGCGGTCGCGCTCCTGGAGTCGGTCGTCCTCACCGCAGGAGCCCACCACGAGGTGGAGGCCGTCCTGCAGGGCACGTCCTGCGAGGGCACCGCGCTCGAGCGTGCCCGGCTCGTGGCGTGGACCGCGACCCACCGCGCCCTGTCGTCGGGCACGGCCGCCGACGCCCTGGACGGCCTCGCCCGGCACCGTGGCACGCTGCCGGGCTGCGAGAGCCTGCTCGACGCGGCGGCGATCGACATCAACCTCCTGGTCGGCGGGGTTCCCGCCGCCGATCTCGACGCCGCGGCACCGCCGGCCGACGACGAGCCCGTGGCCCGTGCTGCCCTCCTCGTGAGCCGGGCCGCGGCCGCGCTCGCAGCCGGTCGCCCGACCCGCGCCGACGAGCTGCTCGACGCCGTCCCGGACGTGGACGGACGCCAGGAGCACGTCGCCTCGCTGCGCGCCCTGTCCAGGCTGCTGGCCTGCGACGTGCGCGGCGCGGTCGACGACGCTCTCGCCGGGGTCGAGCGCGCCCGTCGCGACCTGGCGCCGGAGGCGCTGCACGAGCACGCGTACGTCGCGGGCTACGGGATGCAGCTGCAGGGGCGGGTCGTGGAGCTCGACGAGCTCACGTCGTCGGTCCTGGCCCTCGGCACGGCGCCACGGCATCTGCCGCACGTCCAGGCCGCGCTGCTGACCTTCGCCGCGAACGCGGCGGAGTGGCAGGGCAGGCGGGACTACGCCCGCACCACGGCCCTGCAGGCCTCGGCGCTGCGCGGGCCGCGTGGTCCGCACCCGTGGATGGCCGCGGACCTGCTCACGGCGCTCCTGCACGACCCCGACGACGACGCGGCCGCCGACGCGGTCTGGCAGGTCGCCCTGGAGCGGGCCGAGGCCGGGTTCCTCGCCGCCGCGGTGACGGCCGGCGTGCGGGCCGTCGAACGGTCACCGTCGGTCGAGCGGGCCGAGCAGGTGGCCGCCATGGCATCGACCTGTGACGCGCCCTTGCTCGGCCTGCTCGCCGACTACGCCGTCGCGATCGCGTCGGCCGACGAGGAGCAGCTCGCGGTGCAGGAGTCCGCGCTGTACCGGGCGGGCCTGCGCCAGTTCGCCGTGCGCACCGCGGTCGCCCGGTCCGTCCTCCTGCTCGAGGCGGGCGAGGCGCGGGCCGCGCTCGAGCACGCCGACTCCGCATGGAGCCAGGCAGGCCTGCGTGGACGAGACCTGTGCGGCCTGTTCGCACCGCTCGACCGCGCGGTCAACCTCACGGTGCGCGAGCGCGAGGTGGCCGTGCTCGTCGCCCGCGGGTACTCGATGCCGGAGATCGCCGCACGGATGGTGCTCAGCGTCCGCACGGTCGAGAACCACGTCTTCAGCGCCAGCCACAAGGTCGGCGCGGACGGTCGCGAGGGACTGGCGCGCGCGGCGCGCACCTGGCTCACGTGCGGCCAGCGCTGACGTCCGCGCACGGGGGCGGCGGGGTGGTCCGGGCGGGCCGCCCGAGGGCGCCCGGACCACCTGGTCCGCGACGGCTCAGCCCTCGCGGAGCGAGATTCCCATGCCGCCGCGCGGGTAGCGCCAGGTGAGCACCCCGGGCTCGGCCACCGCGGCGCAGGCGCCGCACTCGAAGCAGGCGGCGTACTCGACGG
This sequence comes from Oerskovia sp. NPDC057915, assembly GCF_042887685.1. Classification (NCBI taxonomy): domain Bacteria; kingdom Bacillati; phylum Actinomycetota; class Actinomycetes; order Micrococcales; family Cellulomonadaceae; genus Oerskovia; species Oerskovia sp. NPDC057915. The sequence continues at coordinate 8,466 of NZ_JBHVOS010000009.1, forward strand.
AGATCGTCCCGTCGGCCTCCTCCGCGTAGACCTTGGCCGGGCAGATCGCGACCAGCCGTCGCGCGCACCCCGTGGAGCGGGCGAGGTCCTGGTCGACCTGGATGTGGCTCTCCTCCTCGTCGGTCTCGTAGCGGTTGCCGGCCAGGCGCTCGGCCACGGTCCCGACCTTGAGCCCCCGGGTCCCGGACCCAGTCGTCGTCGTCACAGTGCACGCACCCCCGCCAGCCCGTCGGAGAACAGGTCCCGCAGGCGCACGGGCGAGCGCTTGAAGGCCCTCTTCGCCACGTCGCGCAGGTGGCGACGTGGTCGGAGGTCGTGGTTGAAGGCGCCGTACAGGATGTCGGCGAGGAGCGAGCCGTACTGCTCGTACATGCGCTCGCGCTCGAGGAACGCGGGCGCCTTGGCGTAGGTCTGCATGTCCTGGCCGGCGAACGACGCCGTCAGCGCCGCCCGGTAGCCCGCCAGCCCCGCCTTGGACGTGTCTCCCGCGGCCAGCGCCGACTCGATCCCCGTGGCCGCGGCGATGCCGGACGCCGTGGCGAGGTCCATGCCCCGGACGGTCAGGCCCGTGTTGAGCGTCAGGCCTGCGGCGTCGCCCACGACGACCATGCCGTCCGTGGTGATCTCGCGGACCATGTCCAGACCGCCCTCGGCGACCAGGTGGCTCGCGTACTCGGACACCTCGCCGCCCGCGAGCAGCGGAGCGACGAAGGGGTGCGTCAGGAAGTGCTCGAACACCTCGGACGACGGCACGCCCTTGGCGACGAGGTCGTCCAGCCGCAGCACCACGCCGACCGAGATCGAGTCGCGGTTCGTGTACAGGAACCCGCCGCCGCCGATCCCGAGCGTGCAGTCGCCGACCACGGCGTAGGCCACGCCCTCGTCGTCGGTGCAGTGGAACCGCTCCTCGATGGTCGCCGCGGGCAGCGAGACGACCGCCTTCACGCCCAGCGCCAGGTGGTTCGTCGGTTCCTGGGGGCGCAGACCTGCTGCGCGCGCCAGGAAGGAGTTCACGCCGTCCGCTGCCACGACGACACGGGCACGCAGCTCGTCGTCGCCGGCCCGGACGCCCACGACCTTGCCGTCCTCGGTGAGGACCTCGTCGACGCGGACGCCCGGCATGAGGAACACACCGGCCTCCTCGCACTTCTCGCCCAGCCATGCGTCCAGCCTGGCGCGCAGGACGGTCACCGCGTTGACGGGGTCGGACAGCCGCGAGTCCTGGTAGTCGATCCCGACCGACGACGTGCCGTTGAGGAACTGCACGTAGTTGCGGGTGATGCGGCGCTCCACGGGCGCCTCCGTGAGGAAGTCGGGGAAGACCTCCTCCATGACCCGCGAGTAGAGCACTCCGCCCGACAGGTTCTTCGAGCCGGGCGCCTCGCCCCGCTCGATGAGCACGACCGAGCGTCCGGCCTCGGCGAGCCGGTACGCGGTCACGCACCCGGCGACGCCGGCGCCGACGACGATGACGTCGAAGTCGGGCTCTACCGCCTCGCTCGTCATGACAGCGCCGCCGTGAGGGCCGGGACGACCTGGTACAGGTCGCCGACGACGCAGTAGTCGGCCTCGGCGAAGAAGGGGGCGTCCTTGTCGGAGTTGATCGCGACGACCGTGCGCGCCCCGCGGGCACCGACCGTGTGCTGCAGCTGCCCGGAGATCCCGATCGCGAGGTAGAGCTCGGGGGAGACCTGCTGGCCCGTGACACCGACGTAGCGGTCGTGCGTGTACCACCCGAGGCCCTCGGCGAGGGGGCGGGAGCACGCCGTCTCGGCGCCGATCGCCGCCGCGAGGGACTCGACGAGCCCGAGGTCGTCCTTGGCCTTGACACCGCGGCCCGCGGACACGATGCGCTGCGCGCGCCCGAGGTCGACGACGGCGCGCTCGGCCGGGCGGTTCTCCGTGACGGTGAGCGTGGGGGCCGCCGAGGCCGTGACCTCGGCGATCGCGGCGCTGCCGCCCGTGGCGACGGCGCCGCCGTCGACCACGACGACCACCGGGCCGGAGACCTTGTCGGTCTCCTGCGCGATGCCGCCGAAGACCGACCGGGTCAGCTCGACGCCGTCGGTCACGACCGTCACCGCGGAGACCTGCGTGAACGCCGGGGCGCCGAGGACGGCGGCCGCGGCGCCCGCGAGGACGCGGTCCGCGGGGCGGCTCGACGCGAGGACCACGTCCGGCTGGGCGGCCGCGACCAGGGTGGCGACGGTCGAGGCGTAGGCCTCGACCGGGGCGTCGGCGGGCTCGCCGAGCCAGGTGACGGCGTCCACGCCCGAGGCCGCGACGGCCTCGGCGACGGACCGGGTGCCGACGACGACCGCGGTGGTGCTGGTGCCCTGGGCGAGCTCGACGAGGGCGTCGATGCGGGCGTCCCCGGCGACGAGGATGTAGGTGCTGCTCATGAGGGTGTTCCTTCCCGGGAGATCGGGGTGGTCAGAGGACGTTGTCGGCGCGCAGGGCGGCGACGAGCTCGGCGGCCGCGGCCACCGGGTCGGAGCCGTCGATCACGTGCTGCTTGCGCGCGGCGAGTGCGGGGCGGGCCGTGCCGACGACCTCGGTGAGGGCGACGGGTGCGGCAGGCGTGACGTCGGCGAGGGAGAGGACCTCGACCGGGCGCTTGCCGGCGGCCAGGATGTCCTTCATGCCGGGCACGCGCGGCACGACGGCGTCGGTCGCGGCTGCGAGGACGACGGGGCCCGTGGCGTGCAGCACCTGCGAACCCGAGTCCTGCAGGCGCTCGACGACGAGGTCGCCCGCGCCGCCCGAGATCGCCGTGACGTTCGCGAGGGCCGGCCAGCCGAGCGCGCCGGCGAGGATCGCGGGCACGAGCTGCGCGCCGACGTCCTGCGAGGAGTCGCCCGTCAGGACCAGGTCGACGTCGCCGACGTGCTTGACGACCTCGGCGAGGACCGTGGCGGTGAGCGTCGGCCCGGCTCCTTCGAGCGCCGGGTCCGCGACGACGACCGCGCGGTCGAACCCGCGGGACAGCGCGGACTTGCGGGCCATCGGCGACGCGACGTCGGGACCGCCGACGCTGATGCCGACGAGCTCGGCGCCCGTGGCGTCCGCGAGCCGGCGACCGAGCTCGGCGGCGACCGGGTCGTACTCGGAGACCGACGCCTTGGCGCGGCCCCAGTCGACGGTCCCGTCGGCTCCCACCGCGGCGTCCTGCGGGTTCGGTGCCCACTTGTAGGCAACGGCAATCTTCATCGTGATCCATCTCCTTGGAGGTCGCCGCGGGGTCCGCGGGCGCTGGTGGTGAGGGGGGTGCCCGGTCCTGTCGGAGAGTCGGGCGTCCCGGCCGTGCGGGGGCCGGAGCCCGCCCGCCGGCCGCGGATGCCGAGGCGCAGCGCGCTGGCCTCGACGAGGGTCAGGCCGCGGGTCTCGGGTGCCCACAGCACCGAGACGAGCAGGCCCAGGCCGGAGATGACGGCACCGGCCGTCATCGTCGCGCGGGTGCCGTAGGCGGCGAGGAAGCCGGGCAGCACGTAGGTCGAGACCACGGTGCCGATGCGGCTGAAGGCCATGGCGGCCCCGACGGCGGAGGCCCGGACGTCCGTCGGGAACAGCTCGTTCGGGTACAGCCATTGCAGGTTGCCCGGGCCGCCCGAGAAGAACGCGTACAGGGCGAGGCAGACGATCACGACGGGCATGGCGGCGGTGGGCAGGATGCCCAGGACCGCGAGCGCGACGGTCATGATCGCGAAGCTGCCGATGAGCAGCTTGCGCCGCCCCATCGAGTTCGCCCAGAACATGGCCGGGATGCACCCGACCATGAAGAACGTGCCGATGATCATCTCGCCGATCGTCGCGGTCTGGCCGGCTCCGAACCCGAACTCCGTCATGATCCGCGGCCCGAACGTGTAGATCGCGAACATGGGCACGGCCTGGCACATCCAGATCGTCCCGACGAACAGGATCTTGCCCACGTACCCGCGTCGGAAGAGCGTCGCGTACCCGACCTTCGACGTCGTCTCGGGCTCGAGCTCGACGTCCGCACCGAAGATGCGCCGCACGATCGCGTGCGCCTCCTCGGCCCGCCCCTTGCGGGCGAGCCAGCGGGGCGACTCGGGGATGTCCCACCGGCCGATCAGGATGACGAGGCACGGCACGACGGCGCTCGCGAGCATCCAGCGCCAGCCGCCGTCGACGTCCATGAGCAGGTAGCCGACGAGGAAGGCGACGTTCGCCCCCAGGTACCACGCGGCCGCGACGATGCCCATGGAGATCGCCCGGTGCTTGCGCGGGGTGAACTCCGCGATGAGGGACGTCGCGATCGGGTAGTCGGCGCCGATGACGATGCCGATGAGGAACCGCATGACGACGAGCATGAGCGGCGTGCCCACGAAGGCGGAGGCGACCGACAGGACGGCGATCGCGACGATGTCGATGACGAACATCTTCTTGCGCCCGATGACGTCGGTCAGCCAGCCGCCCACCGAGGTCCCGAGGAAGAGGCCGACGAGCGCAGCCACCCCGACGACGGCCGTCCAGGTCGCGTCGAGGTCGAGCGCGGGGCCGAGCTGGATGAGGGCGACGCCGATGATGGACAGCACGTAGCCGTCGAGGAACGGGCCTCCCGACGAGAAGAGGGTGACCCGCTTGAGGAACGGGGTCATCTCGACGTCGTCGAGCCCGACCCGCCCGGGGGCCGCGGCGGCGACCGCCGCCCCCGTGGGGCGGCGGTCGTCCTGGCTCAGGCCCACTCGATCACGCCGAAGTTGAGGAACGGCTTGGCCGACGGGTCGTCGGCGTCCACCAGACGGAAGTGCACCCGCCCGTCCTCCATGCGCCACATCTGCGTCGCCACCCGTGTCCCCGGGAGGACGGAGGCCGTGATGCGCGTCTTGAAGCGCTTGAGCCGCTCGGGCTCGCCCGGGACGAACGCGCGCACGAAGTGCCGGCACACGATGCCGGCGAAGCTCACGGCGTGCAGGATCGGGCGGGGCTGGCCGTTCTCGGCCGCGTACTCCCAGTCGACGTGCTGGGGGTGGTAGTCGCCCGACAGGCGGTAGATCAGCGCCTGGTTCTCGGGGATGGTCTCGATGGTCTCGACGTCGGGCTCGCGGTCGGGCATCTCGACGATGTCCTTCGGCGCGGCCGGCCCACCCCACCCGCCGTCGTAGATGAGGCAGTCCCAGCTCTCGTTCGTGAACAGGAGGTTGCCCTCGTCGTCGTACGTGTCGCCGACGTGCTGGGCGAGCAGGCCCCTGCCCTCGCCCCGGTCGTACAGGCCCTTGAGCAGCACCTTGGTCGAGAGCTTCCCGTCCAGCCGGGTGATCGGCCGGTGGAAGGTGACGTCGAAGCTCCAGTGCAACGACCCGGAGTAGTCGTAGCCGTAGTCGATGGTCCGGGTGACCTCGGAGTCGACGATCGGCATCGCGGCGAAGGTCGGCAGGACCTTCATGTCCTTCTCGTACACGTACTCGAGGTCGGTGCGACCGTCGATCGCGCAGCCGGAGCCGAGGGCGAACAGGCTCAGGTCGCGGAAGGTGTACTCGCGCTCGAACGGGCCGAACCACTGGCCGACCATCTCGGTCTTGATGACCATCGTTTCCTACTCTCTGCGTGCTCTGCGCGTGTCCGGGGGGACGTGCGCGGGGTTCGGGGCGCGGGAGCCGACCGGCCTCCGCGACGTCGGCCTCAGACCAGTGCGGCCTTGGCGACCTTGAACGTGCTGGTGCGGGGCAGGTCGTCGACGACCTCGACGATCGTGGGGACCTTGAAGTCCGCGAGGTGCGCGGCGCAGTGCGCCACCAGTTGCGCCACGGTGACGGACCCGCCCGGGACGAGCACGACGAACGCCTTGACGGCCTCGTCGTGCACGGGGTCGGGGACGCCGATCACGGCGGCCTCGGCGACCGCCGGGTGCCGGGCGAGCACCTCCTCGACCTCCGTCGGGGAGACGTTCTCGCCCGAGCGCTTGACGAAGTGGGTGCGGCGGTCGACGAACCAGTGCCAGCCGTCGGCGTCCACGCGACCGAGGTCGCCGGTGCGGAACCAGCCCTCGGGGGTGATCGCGGCCGCGGTGGCCTCCGGGTCGCGGAAGTACTCCTTCATGAGCGTGCGCCCGGGGACTCCGCGGACCTGGATCTCGCCCACGGTGCCGACCGGGACCTCGTGCCCGTCGCCGTCGGCGATGCGCACCTCGTACCCGAGGCCGACGCGGCCCACGGACGGCCATCGGCGCTCGCCGGCGGGCGGGTCCGTGAGGACGCCGACGAGGGTCTCGCTCGTGCCGTAGGAGTTGAGGAGGCGCACCCCGAAGCGCTGCTCGTAGGCGACCTTCTCCTCGTCGGTGACCGGCAGGTAGTAGAGGACCTCACGCACCTGGTGGTCGCGCTCGTCCGCCGCGACGGGCTGGAGCATGGTCGTGCGCAGCATCATGGCGATGCTCTGGACCACGGTCGCGCGGTGCTCGCGCACCTGCGCCCAGAAGCGCCGGGCGCTGAACCGCTCGACGGCCACGAGGGTCGCGCCGACCGTGAGGACGGGCATGAGGGCGTTGAGCTGGAAGTTCACGTGGCAGGCCGGCATCGTCGTCAGGAGCCGGTCCTGCGCCGTCATCGTGGCCTGCCAGTCGACGAACATCCCGCTGAACAGCAGGTTCGCGTGCGTCAGCACGACGCCCTTGGGGCACGCGGTGGAACCGGACGTGAAGACGATGCCGACCGGGTCCTCGCTCGTGAGGGAGACACGGTCCGCCAGGACGTCCGGCTGGGCGTCGCGGGCGGGGCCGTACGGCGTCGTGCCGGGCACGTCTGCCCGCGAGCGGGCGAGCAGGATGCGCGGGTCCCCGCAGTAGCCGTCCTCGGGCAGGACGTCTGGCTCGGCGACCACGACGCGCGCCCCGACCCTGCGCTGGATGTCGTTGCACTCGGTCGCCGTGCTGCGGGGGTGGAACGGGACGCTGACGGCGCCGACCAGAGCCAGACCGAAGAGGCACTCGAGCATCTCGGGGCAGTTGCCGAGGTGGATGCCGACGTGGTCGCCCGGGGCGACGCCCCAGGAGCGGAAGAGGTTGGCGGCCCGGACGATCCGCACGGCGAACTGCCCGTACGTCCATTCCGTCACGACGCCGTCCCGGTCCTCGAAGACGAGGAAGGTCCTGTCCGCGGAGGTGCGGGCGAGCTCCTCCCACAGGTCGCGCAGCGTCCTGTTGCCTACGATGTCCATCCACCTCACCCGTTCCCTGGTGCGTCCGGCTCCCCGGGCACGCTTCGTCGGTCGGTGGGTGCGCGCGGTTCCGGCCCGCGCGCACCCGCTCGCTCAGCTCCTGCGGATCGTGCCGTTGTCGGCGAGCGCCTGGATCTGCTCCGGGGTCCAGCCGGCCTCGGTCAGCACGGCGTCGGTGTCCATGCCGAGCGAGGGCATGGGGCGCCAGATCTTGCCGGGGTTCCGGGAGAACTTGGGCACGATCCCGACGCCCTTGACGGGCGTCCCGTCGAGCGTGTCCCACTCGACGATCGCCTCGCGCTGGGCGACGTGGTCCTCGGCGAGGAGCTGGTCGAACTCCAGCACGGCGTTGGCGGCGATCCCCACGGCGGAGAACTCCTCCTCCAGCTCGACGGCCTTCTGCGTGAGGCAGAAGGCGTCGAGGTGGCGCTCGATGAGCTCGGCCTGCGGTCCGTCGAGCCACAGCGCGCTGGTGTCCTCGGGGTACTCCTCGGTGCCCCAGAGGTGTCCGAGGCCGATGCGCTCGAGCAGGTACTTGTTCTGCTTGACGCCGTAGACGCACAGGCCCACGAAGCCGTCCGACGTGCGGTACTCGCCGATCCCGCACAGGTTGGGGTGACGGGCGCCGGGGCGCGGGTAGACGGTCCCGGCGTTGAGGAAGTCCATCATGTAGTAGGCCCCGACGCGCAGGAGGACCTCGTACATCGCGACGTCGACGCTCTCGCCCTGGCCGGTCGTGCGCGCCTTCTGCAGTGCGGCGAGCGCGGACGAGGTCACCATGAGCGACGTGAAGTAGTCGCCCACGTACGGCACCGCGGCCATCGGCTGGTCGGGGGTGCCGTTCTGCGCCATGTACCCGCTGTAGGCCTGGACCGTGAGGTCGTACGCGGCGCGGTTGACGCGCGTCTCGACGCCGTACTGGCCGAAGCCCGACACGTGCACGATGACCAGGCGCGGGTTGTGCTCCCACAGGAGCTCGTCGGTGATCCCGCGGCGGGCGTAGGTGGGGCCCTTGGAGGACTCGATGAAGACGTCCGCGTCCTTGACGAGGGAGAACAGGACCTCGCGGCCCTCCTCGGTGAACGGGTTCATCGAGATCGACCGCTGGTTGCGGCGCTCCATCTCCTTGACGAAGGTGGTGTCGCGCATCGAGTCACCCGTGCGGGTGTTCTCGATCCAGACGACGTCGGCACCCCACTCGGCCATGACGGCGGCCGCGGACGGTGCGGCGATCTCGACCGCGGAGTAGACGACCTTGACGCCCTCGAGGACGCCGAACCCGGGGATCGCGCCGGACATCAGCGGTACTCCTTGAGTGCGGCGCGGCCCGTGGCGAGGATCATCATCTCGTCGGTGCCGCCGGAGATCCGCTCCACGCGCAGGTCGCGGTAGAAGCGGGCGACGCGGTGGTCGCCGGTCACGCCGAGGCCGCCGAGCACCTGGATGGCGTCGTCGACGACCTCGGACGCGGCGCGCGTGCAGTACAGCTTGGCCATGGAGCAGTCGCCCTTGCCGAGCTGCCCGTTCTCGGCCTTCCAGGCGATCTCGTAGACCATGTTGCGCATGTTCGTGAGCTTGATCCTCATGTTCGCGAACTTCTCCTGGATGAGCTGGTAGCGCGCGATCGCCTCGCCCCCCTGCACCCGCTGGTTCGCGTACCGGGCCGCGTCCTCGAACGCGCACAGCGCCCACCCGTAGTCGCACGCGGCGACGAGGAAGCGCTCCAGGTCGAAGTCCGCCACGGTGCGCGCGAAGCCCTCGCCCTCGCCGCCGAACATGTCCTCCTCGCGGAGCTCGACGTCGTCGAGGTAGATCTCGCAGCACGAGTCCATGCGCAGGCCGAGCTTCTCGAGGGGCTCCTTGCTGATTCCGGGGAGCGTCATGTCGACGAAGAACTCGGAGTACTGGTCCATGTCGTCGGAGTTGCGTGCCATGACGACGAGATAGGGCACGTGCTTGGACGACGTGATGAAGGTCTTGTGGCCGTTGAGGTAGATCTTGCCGTCGCGGCACGTGTAGGTCGTCGCCATCTTGGCGAAGCTCGAGCCCGCGCCCGGCTCCGTCATCGCGAAGTTCCAGATCTGCTTGCCGGTGCCGACCAGGGCCAGGATCTTCTCGATCTGCTCGGGGCTGCCGACGCGCAGGACCGTCTCGAGCGTGGGGAGCTGGTAGAGCACGTACGTGGGGACCCCGAGGCGTCCGAGCTCCTCCCAGACCGCCGCGATCGTGGTCCAGCCGGCGTCGAGGCCGCCGCGGTCCTCGGGCAGGAGGATCGTGTCGACGCCGAGCTCGGCGAGCTCGGCGACGAACCGCTCCGGGTACTCGTGGTCCTTGTCGCACTGGGCGAAGTAGGTGTCCCAGCTCTCGCGGGCCATGAGCTCGCGGATGGCCTGGACCATCAGCTCCTGGTCCTCGGTGAGGGAGAAGTCCATGAGAGGGCCTTTCGTTCGGGGTGGTGGGGGAGTCGTGGGTGCGCTCAGACGAGCGCGGCGGTGACGTCGCGGTGGAACGCGGCGCCCTCGGCGAGGACCTCTCGGGCCTCGGGCAGCATCCGCGAGTGGTGCAGGAAGCCGTGCAGCACGCCGTCGACGACGTGCAGGCGGTGCTCGACACCGTGCGCGGCGAGCAGTGCGGCGAGGGCTCGGCTGTCGTCGAGCAGGGGGTCGAGCGAGCTCGCCACGAGGTAGGTCGGAGGTATGCCCCGCGAGAGATCCGCGGAGAGGCAGTCCAGGTAGGGGCTGCGAAGGTCCTGCGGGCCCGAGGTGTACGCGGCCAGGTAGCCGTCGAGGTCGTCCGGGGCCAGCCCGTCCCACGCCCCGCCGAGAAGTCGGCGGGACACGGAGTCGCGCAGGCCGAAGAGCCCGTAGTAGAGCAGGAGCGACTCGATCGCGGGGCCGCCGTGGTCGCGGAGCCAGAGGGTCGCGGCGAGCGCCAGGTTGGCGCCGCCGGAGTCGCCTGCGAACGCGACGCGTCCACGGGCGACCCCGATCTCGTCCGCGTGCTCCGCCACGTGGCAGGCGACGGCGGCACACTCCTCGACGGCCTGCGGGAACTTCGCCTCGGGGGACAGGGCGTAGTCCACGCCGACGACCACGGCCCCCGTCGCGTCCGCCAGGGCGCGCATGATGCGGTCGTGCGTGTCGAGGTTCCCGACGACGAACCCGCCGCCGTGGACGTAGAGCAGCGCGACGCCGTCGGCCTGCTGGACGGGGTGGTACCGGCGGATCCGGACCGGCCCGTGCGGCCCGGCCACGGTGTCGTCGACGGTCCGCGCCATGCGGGGGCCACCCTCGTTCCAGTACACGCGCTCGGTGGCGTAGCGGCAGCGCTGCTCGCGAGGAGTGGCGTCCGGGGCGAGCGCGGGTCCCTGGAGCCGCTCCTGGAGGGCGAGCACCTCGCGCATGCGGGGTGTCAGACGGGCGAGGACGTCGACGGCGGACATCAGGCGTTCACGGGCTCGGTCTCGGTGGACTCTCCGGCGGCGAGGGCCTGGGCTTCCTCGTACCTCGCGTCGAGCCTGGCCTGGTTGGCGCGCACGTAGCGGTTCAGCAGCAGTGCGCAGGCGGACGCGACGACGGCCGAGCCGACGAGGATCCAGAAGATCTGCGGGTAGGCGGCGCCTTCGTTCCCGGCGGCGTCGGCCTTGTCGATGATCGAGCCGAACCAGGTGCTCGAGAAGGTGTCGGGCAGGAAGCCGACGAGCGACACGACACCGGTCGCGGCGCCGAACGCTGCGAGCGGGACCTTGCCCTCGGTGAGCTGGGACGACACGATGCCGAACACACCGTTGGCGATGAAGCCGAGCGCGACGCCGATGAGGGCCACGGACAGGATCAGGCCGGTGCCCGCGGGCAGGACTCCCGGCACGGGGACGATCGCGAGCACCGCGATGCCGGCGGCGGCGATGAGCGAACCGATCCAGATGACGCGCGACGGCTTCTTCGCCCGGAAGGCGAGGGCGCCGAACACCGGGCCGGCGAACAGGGTCACGCCGTACTGGCGCAGGACGCTGAGGATGTTGTTGAGCGTGGCGTCGGCGCCGAGGTAGGTGAGGTACGTCGTCGCGTAGTTGACCCCCGTGTAGTAGAAGTACACGAAGAAGACGGTGACCGCGGTGATGAGGACGACGGGGTTCGTCAGGGCGCGCGCGGTGTCGAGGAGCACCTGCTTGGCGGAGCGGACGCTGCCGATCTCGCCCTCGAACTTCGGGATCATGAGGAAGGCGAGCACGCCGAGAAGGAGGATGAGCACGGCGTAGAAGAGGAGGAAGGTCCGGAAGGCGCCGGCGGCGTCACCCGCCGCGCGGGCGAGGACCCAGGTGCCGACGAGGCCCGCGAGGAAGCCCGCGAGGCCGTAGAAGCCGTAGCTGATGCCGATGTTGCGCGAGTACTCCTCCTCGGCCGAGATCAGCCGCACCAGCTTGTAGCGGCAGCCCCACCACAGCAGGATCGTGGTGATGCCCATGGCGACGAAGATCAGCAGGAGCGTGCCGTAGGACGGCAGCATCGCGTACCAGAAGGTCAGTGCTGAGGTGAGGACGAACCCGGTCGAGCAGAGGGTGCGCATGCGGACGCGGTCGGCGACGAGGCCCGAGGGCAGGTAGCAGATCGTCGCGGTGATGGCGTAGGCGCCCAGCAGCGCGCCGATCTGCGTGTTGGTCAGGCCGAGCGCGGACTTCTGCGCGTCGTAGAAGGCCTGCTTCAGGTAGGCCGGGCCGTAGATGGTGCTGCTCCCGGCGCTGACCAGGATCAGGATGAACCACCGACGGAAGGTCGTGAGGTCCGCGGCCTTCTTCTCTCCTTTGGCGACGATCGCCATGTGCCCTCCTCAGAGCTGTCGCGCACTCTCGTAGTGCGACCTGGACCACACTGGGCCCTCGACGAGATGACAGAGGAGGGTTTCGGCGTCATGACGACAAGGTGCGTAGGGGGTCGAGCAGACCTGAGTAGTGGAGTGGTCGGACCTGAGTGCGCGAACGTACTTACCGAGCGGTTGGGTTCTTGCCGAAGGCTCGCGAGGCCCGGAATCAAGCGCCTTGTACGTTTCTTCACAAGGAATGGGGTGTTCTGCCCGGTACGCCGGGACGGTCGGCAGGGGGGTGCGCGGGGCGTCCCCGGCCCCGGACCCGCGCGAGACGACGAACGGCCGGCGCAGCACCCCGAGGGGGCTGCACCGGCCGTTCGGCCGTTCAGGTGCGACGCCGCGAGACGCGCGCCGTCACGGTGTCACCAGATACGGACGCGCTCGGCAGGGGCGAGGTACAGCGCGTCGGACTCCGACACGTCGTACGCCTCGTAGAACTCGTCGAGGTTGCGCACCACGCCGTTGCAGCGGAACTCGTTGGGCGAGTGCGGGTCCGTCGCGAGGCGACGCACGACCTCCTCGTCACGGCCCTTCGACTGCCACACCTGGGCCCAGCCGAGGAAGACGCGCTCGATGCCCGTCAAGCCGTCGATCACGGGTGCCTCGGACACGGGACGGCCCAGCGCGATGCGGTAGGCCTTGAGCGCGATCGACAGACCGCCCAGGTCGCCGATGTTCTCCCCGATCGTCAGCGCACCGTTGACGTGCGGGCCGTCGTCGGGCAGCTGGACCGGGCGGAACGCGTCGTACTGGGCGATGAGGGCCTTGGTGCGGACCTCGAACTCGGCCCGGTCCTCGGGCGTCCACCAGTCCTCGAGGCGCCCGTCGCCGTCGTACTTGGAGCCCTGGTCGTCGAACCCGTGCCCGATCTCGTGGCCGATCACGGCACCGATCCCGCCGTAGTTGACCGCGTCCTCGGCGTCCGGGTCGAAGAACGGCGGCTGGAGGATCGCCGCGGGGAAGACGATCTCGTTCATGCCCGGGTTGTAGTAGGCGTTGACCGTCTGCGGGGTCATGAACCACTCGTCACGGTCGAGCGGCTTGCCGATCTTGCCCAGCTCGCGGTCCTGGTCGAACGCGTTGGAGCGGCGCACGTTGCCCAGCAGGTCGTCGGCCTCGATCACGAGCGCCGAGTAGTCGCGCCACTTGACGGGGTACCCGATCTTGGGCGTGAACGCCTCGAGCTTGGCGAGCGCCTTGACCTTCGTCTCCTCGGTCATCCAGTCGAGACCCTCGATGGACTCGCGGTACGCCGCGACGAGGTAGTCGACGAGTTCCTCCATGCGCGCCTTGTGCGCGGGCGGGAAGTGCCGCTCGACGTACACCTCGCCCACGGCCTCGCCCAGGGCGCCCTCGACGAGCGAGACTCCGCGCTTCCAGCGCTCACGGACCTCCTGCGCCCCCGAGAGCGTGCGGCCGTAGAAGTCGAAGTTCGCCTCGACCAACTCGTCCGTGAGGTAGGGGGCGCGTGCCGAGACCAGGTGGTACACGGCCCACAGCTTCCAGTCCTCGACCGGGACCGACTGCCACAGCTCCGCGAAGCCCGTCGCGAAACCGGGCTCGCGGACCACGAGCGAGTCGAGCGAGCCCGCGGGGGCGCCCAGGGCCAGGACCCACGCGTGCCAGTCGAAGCCGGGGGCCGAGCCGGCGAGGGCGCCCAGCGTCATGGGGTTGTACGTGAGGTCGGCGTCGCGGTCGCGCACGACGTCCCAGTGGTGCGCCGCGAGCTGCGTCTCGAGGGCCAGCACCCGCTCGGCCGCGTCCTCGGGCGACGCGCCCCACGCGTCCGCCGTGACGCCGGCGAGCGTGAGCATGCGCGCGACGTGCGGCACGTACTTCGCACGGATCTCGGCGTACTGCTCCTCGCGGTAGTACGCCTCGTCGGGCAGGCCCAGCCCGCCCTGGTACAGGTAGGCGACGTACTTCTCGGGGTCCTTGGCGTCGTTGTCGACCCAGAACCCGAACGCGCCCGCCCCGCCCGTGCGCTGCAGCGCGCCCAGGGCGCCCGTGAGCTCGGCCTGGTTCGTGGCGGCGGCGAGCAGCGCGAGGTCCGGCGCGAGCGGGCTCACGCCGCGCGCCTCGATCGTGCCGGTGTCCATGAAGCTCGCGAAGAGGGCGCCGATCTGCGCCTGGACGCCCGTGGCGTTCCCGGCATCGACCGCGGCGGCGGCGTCCTTGATGATCTCGCGCACGTGCTCCTCGGCCTGGTCGTGCAGCGCGCGGAACGCGCCGTCCATCGACCGGTCGGCGGGGATCTCGTGGGTCTCGAGCCAGCGGCCGTTGACGTGCCGGTACAGGTCGTCCTGCGGGCGGACGGCCGGGTCGAGGGCGGACAGGTCGATGCCGGAGGTCGTCGTCCGCGCAGCGCCCGCGGCGGTCAGGTCCCCGCCCGTGACGGAGGGTGTGGTCTGTGTCATGCGTCTCAGGTTATGCGAGCAGGGGCGCGGGCGGGGAGCGCATCGGGGATGATGGACCCATGCGCGTTCACATTGCAGCGGACCACGCGGGGTACGAGCTCAAGGCTCACCTCGTCACGCACCTCAAGAGCTCGGGCCACGACGTCGTGGACCACGGCGCCCACGAGTACGACGCCCTCGACGACTACCCGTCGTTCTGCATCGCGGCCGGCGAGGCCGTCGTCGCGGAGCCCGGCAGCCTCGGCGTCGTGATCGGCGGCTCGGGCAACGGCGAGCAGATCGCCGCCAACAAGGTCGACGGCGTGCGCGCCGCCCTGGCCTGGAACCTCGACACCGCGAGGCTGGCCCGCCAGCACAACGACGCCAACGTCGTCTCGGTCGGCGGGCGCCAGCACACGGTCGAGGAGGCGACGTCGTTCGTCGACGCGTTCCTCGCCGAGCCGTTCAGCGGTGACGAGCGCCACCAGCGCCGCATCGACCAGCTTGCGGCCTACGAGGCCTCGCGCCACCAGGCGTGACGTCCGTCCTTCCCGTGCACGCGGTGGACGGTGCGGCCCGTGCCTGAGGGTCACACCGTCCACCGCCTCGCGCACACGTTCGCCGAGCTCTTCGCGGGGCAGGTCCTGGCGGTCTCGAGCCCGCAGGGCCGGTTCGCGGCCGGGGCCGCGCTGCTCGACGGCGCTCGCCTGGTCGCGTCCCGTGCGTGGGGCAAGCAGATGTTTCTGGGCTTCGCGGACCCCTCGGCACGCACCGAGGCGCCGAGCGACGACGACCTGCGCTGGCTGCGCGTCCACCTAGGCCTCTACGGGGCCTGGACGTTCGCGGGCGACGGGAGCGCCGCCGTCGTGCACGCGATCGGTGCGCCGCGCAAGCGCATCGGCGAGCGGGACTCGGTCCCGGCCGGCCCTCTCGCGTCGCTCCCCGCCGCGGGAGACGACTGGGCTCCTCCCGCGCCCCGTGGCGCGGTGCGGGTGCGCCTGGTCGGCGAGCACGCGGTCGCGGACCTCACGGGTCCCACGGCCTGCGAGGTCGTCGCGGCGGACGAGGTGCGCGCGGTCGAGGCGCGCCTGGGCCCCGACCCGATCCGGGACGACCCGGCCCCTGCGGGCGGCCCCGACCGCCTCGTGGCGGCCGTCCGTCGCTCGCGCACGACCGTCGGGCAGCTCCTCATGAACCAGGACGTCGTCGCGGGAGTCGGCAACATCTACCGCGCGGAGGTGCTGTTCCGTGCGGGCCTGGACCCGCTGACCCCGGGCAGGGACGTGCCCGCCGAGACGCTGCGGGGGATCTGGGACGACCTGGTCGTCCTCATGCGCGACGGCGCGACCACGGGTGCGATCGTCACGACCCGTCCCGGCGACCGCGATCCCGACGGCGCCGCGCCCCCGGGAGCGCCTGGTCGCCCCGGGACGGGGCGCCAGGGGGTGCGCCAGAACACCGACGGCACCGCCGGGTCCGTGCCCGCCGACCAGGCGTTCTACGTCTACCACCGCGACGGCCTGCCGTGCCGCGTCTGCGGGACGCCGGTCCTCATGAAGGACCTCGCGGGTCGCAAGCTCTACTGGTGCCCGACGTGCCAGCGGTGACCCGGGACCTGTCCGGCCGCTGAGTGCATCGTTCGGCTGCGACACGCCCGGCGAGCCGCAGCCGAACCACGCACTCGGCGCCGGGCCGTCAGAACACCCAGCTCGAGACGGGCGCCACGGGCCACCCGAACGCGGCGCTCGCCGCGGCAAGAGCACCCTGGCTGTGCTCGGCCACGAGCCCGGCGGTCACGAGCGAGGCCAGCGAGACGCCGCCCAGGAACGCCGAGCCGAGCTCACGCACGTCGAGCGACAGGTCGGCCGGGTCCTCGGTGCGCTCGCACGTCGCAGCACCGAACGCCGTGGCACGCAGGCGCCAGTGCCCGGTGTTGTCGGGGACGCGCGCGTCGGTCACGTGCAGCACCACGTCGACGTCGCCCGCGTACCGCCTCCCCGCGAGGGCGACGGGGACGTCGAGCACCCGGACCCACAGGTTGTCCGCGACCCGCCCCGCCGCGGCCCGCGGGTCCACGAGGAGGTGCGTGACGACGTCGTCCACGGGGATCATGAACGGCTCGACCTCGCTCGTCAGGTCGAGGTCCGTCAGGACGCCCCACAGCGCGCGTGCGGCGGCGGCGTCGAGCGCGACGACCTCGCCCGTGCTCACGGTGCCGCGCGGGCCGGTGGTCTCCCACGACAGCTTGCGGCGGAACGTCGCGTAGCCGCGCGGCTCGCCGTCGCGCTCGACGACGACGATGCGCTGCGACTCGCGGCCCCTGCGGAACGCCGCAGGGTCGGACCACCAGGCCTCCTGGAGCTCGGGCGACTCGCGCGTGACCCAGCCGGGCCGGTTGACGCCCGTGCCGTGCCCGCCCGGGTCCGCTCCCACCGCGCGGTGCAGCGCGTCGACGAGCTCGCCGTGGCGGGCCCGGTCGGCCTTCTCGATGCGGACCGTGTGCTCGTCGGCGCCCGGGACGTCCCGGAGGGCCGCGCCGCGCGGGATCGTCAGGCGCAGGTCCTGGGCGGCCTGGCCGTAGCCGAACCGGCCGTAGATGGCGGCCTCGGCCGCGAAGAGCGCCGAGACCGGCTCGCCAGCGGCCCTCGCCTGCTCGAAGTGCACGTCGATCATGGCGCTGAGGATGCCTCGACGGCGGTGCTGAGGATGGACCCCGACCCACGTCAGGCCGCTCACGGGCAGCGTCGCACCCGGCACGGGGAACTCGGCGAACGGGTACGAGGCGTGCATGGCGGCGAGCTCGCTCACGGTCGGGACGGCGCCGTCGAACGGGACGGCGTCGGCGTCCTCGTGCTCGCTCACGACCCCGAACGTCCGGGACCACGTGAGCGGGAGCGGGTGCTGGACCTGCTCGTCGAGGTCGACCTCGGACGGGAACGCCCAGGTGTCGACCTCGAGGACGGCGCGCTTGTCCGCCTCCGTCAGCGGCGTGAGGCGGTAGCCGGCGGGCAGGGGACGGTGGGTGGGTTCGGTCATGGACCCATCATCACGGCGGGGCGGGGGAGCGGGCCAGAGGATTAGACCGCGTGCCGCGACCAGGTTCGCGGGTACGCTCGCCCGGTGGGCCAGGCGCGGGAGCAGTCGATCGAGCAGGACGACGTGCGCGTCGAAGCGCGACGGGAGTACGCGGACGCGGTGCTGGCGCTCGTCGAGACCATCCCTGCCGGGCGGGCCATGACATACGGGCTCGTCGCGGAGATCGTCGCGGAGTCCCTCGGGCGGGGTGGTCCGCGGCAGGTGGGTCAGGTGCTCGCGCGCTCCGACGGCGACGGCCCGGGCGGCCCAGGGCTGCCCTGGTGGCGGGTCGTCAACGCGGCGGGCTCACCCCCGGCCCACCACCTGGCGACGGCGCTGGCGAACCTGCGCGCCGAGGGCTGCCCGCTGCGCCCGGGCGGCGAGCGCGTGGACCTGCGGAGGGCGGTCTGGTTCCCGGAGCAGGACACGGACCGCTGAGTGCGGAGCAGCTGTCGTGCGCGTCGGCGAGACGCGACAGCTGCTCCGCACTCGGGCGGCTCGAGCGTCAGGCCAGCAGAGCAGCGACCGTGCGCACCGCCGTCGGGTCCCCCTGGACCAGGAGCGTCGTGACCGCGGTCGCGCGCCACGCCTCGAGGTCGCGCGCGATCTTGGCCGCGGGGCCGACGAGGGCCACGTCCTCGACCAGCGCCGTGGGGACCGCCGCGACGGCCTCGGCCTTGCGCCCCGCGAGGTAGTGCGCCTGGATCTCGTCGCACGCGTCGGAGTACCCGAGCCGGTCGAGCGCGTCGCGGTGGAAGTTCGCGCCCTTGGCCCCCATGCCGCCCACGTAGAGCGCGATGAAGGGTCGCACCTTGTCGGCGGCCTGCTCGACGTCGTCGGCCACCACGACCGGGACGGTCGCCGAGACCTCGAAGTCGGCTGCGGGGGAGCGGTCGGCCGAGCGCTTCGCGAAGCCGTCGTCGAGCAGCCCGCGGAACATCGCGTCCATGCGGGGGCTGTAGAACAGAGGCAGCCAGCCGTCCGCGATCTCGGCCGCGAGCGCGACGTTCTTGGGCCCCTCGGCCGCGAGGTGGATCGGGATCTCGGGCCGCAGCGGGTGCACGGTCGAGCGCAGCGCCTTGCCGAGACCCGTCGTCCCCTCGCCCGTGAACGGGAGCTGGTAGAACTGGCCGTCGTAGGTCACGGGGCCCTGGCGGGCGATCACGTCGCGCACGATCTCGACGTACTCGCGCGTGCGGGCCAGCGGTCGGGGGTAGGGCTGGCCGTACCAGCCCTCGACGACCTGCGGCCCCGAGACGCCCAGCCCGAGGATCGCCCGGCCGCCCGAGAGGTGGTCGAGCGTGAGCGCGGCCATGGCGGTCGCGGTCGGGGTGCGCGCGGACATCTGCGCGACCGCGGTGCCGAGCCGGATGCGCGAGGTGTGCGAGCCCCACCAGGCGAGCGGGGTGAACGCGTCGGACCCGTAGGCCTCCGCGGTCCAGACCGAGTCGACCCCGAGGCGGTCCGCGGCGACGACCGCCTCCTGGATCCCGGGCGGGGGACCGGCCGACCAGTAGCCGGTGTGGATGCCGATGCGCATGCGTTCTCCTCGTTGGTTCCTCGGCGCTGAGGTGCGGACGGGTCCGCGGGCTCGACGTGCGTCGAGCGACAGTTCCCAGGACCGGGAGTCCTGGGAACCGCCGCTCAATCTACCGTGCCGGCCGAGAAACCGGTCGCGGGACGGGTCGAGCTGCCGGCCGCGAGGCCGGTCCACCGGTGCCGCCCGACGACGCCACCCTGCCAGGCGTGCCGGTGCCGTCGCCGGGTGCGTCCCGCGGTGCGCCGGGGGTGGTCAGGCGTGCCGTGCCCGGTCCGCGAGCGAGGTGAGGAGCGCCGCCCCGGTCGCGGCGTCGTCGACCGTCACGACGAGCACCCGCCCGCCCGTGCGCCGGACCTCCAGGCCCGGCCCCTTGCGGACCACGATGCCCACGCGTCCCCCGCGACCCGCGCGCCACCCCCAGCCGCCGAACTCCCGGAACGGGTCGACCGGGACCTCGCGCGCGCCCTCGACCTCGTCGAGCGGCACGAACGTCCGCGGCAGCCCGAGCGCCGAACGGACCTCGAGCCCCGACGCGTCGACCGTCACGGTCCACGACATCATCGCGGCCATGACCAGCCCCAGGGCCACGGGGACCAGGATCATCCACCAGAGGCCCGTGACGACCACGAGGACCAGCGTCCCGACCACGGCGGCCCCGGCGACGGCCATGCCCGGGCCGCCACGGGCCGTGCGGATCCAGGCGGCGCGCTCGCCGTCGCCCAGCGGCGCGCGCGGGTCGGTCGGCGAGACCGGGCCGAGCGCGGGCCGACGGGCGTCGCGCGGTGCGACGACCCCGGCCAGGACACCCACCACGAGGCCAGCACCGAGCGCCACCGCGATGGCCGCGCCCACGTCGGAGGCCTGCGCGGCGTCGTCGAGCCCTCGCTGTGCGGCGAGCGTGCCGAGCAGCGTCGCGCCCAGGAAGGTCGCCATGCCCGCGCTGACCCCCACGGCCATCCGGCGGTTCGACGCGGACTGGCCGAGGAACCAGCCGACGAGCCAGAAGCCCACCGCGAGGACCGCGCCGATCGCCAGCGGGACCGTGACGCTCGCGGCGAGCGACCCGAACCCGTCGACGGTCCCGGCGGCGTCCCAGTGCGTCGCGACCGGGTCGGGCAGGTCGTCTCGCCACGAGAACGCGACCGCGGCGCTCGTGGCAAGGATCGCGAGGGGCAGCACCAGCCCCAGGAGCGTGGTGGACAGGCGGTGCGGGGCAGGGGGCCGGTGCCCGTCGCCGGTCGTGCTGTTGGTCATCGCAGCGCCTCCTTGAGCAGGGCGAGGGTGGTCTCGGGGGGAAGGGAGAGCGCGCGGCTCTCCCGCACGACGGCGTCGATCGCCGCTCGCAGGTCGGTGTAGTCGTGCGCGGCCTGGGCCGTGACGACCGCGCCACGACCTCGGCGCAGGTCCACCAGACCCTCGTCGCGCAGGTCCTGGTAGGCGCGCAGCACGGTGTGGACGTTGAGGTCCAGCGAGGCCGCGAGGTCGCGGGCCGCGGGGAGCCGCTCGCCCGGACGCACGGTGCCCGCGGCGACCGCGAGGCGCACCTGAGCCGCGAGCTGCGCGAAGAGCGGCTCGCCCGCGGTCGGGTCGATGCGGAAGATCATGGGGCGATACTACTAGTTGTTACTGTGCAACTAGAACAACAGTGATTGAGGAGAGGGGCGACGCGCACGGCGTCGCCCCTCTCCTGGACCGGACCTCAGCGGCTCAGATCACGTACTCGATGAGCAGCGACGGGTCCTCGACCGGGTCGACCGTGGGTGGCACGGCCGGCTGCGGGACACGGTTGCGCGCGGGGACGCCCACGGCGACCGACCCGGCCGGCACGTCCTTCACGACCACCGCGTTCGCCCCGACCTGGACGTCGTCCCCGACCCAGACCGGCCCGAGGATCTTGGCGCCCGCGCCCACGACGACCCGGTCACCCAGCGTCGGGTGCCGCTTGCCGCGCTTCATCGACCGACCGCCCAGGGTGGACCCGTGGAAGAGCAGCACGTCGTCGCCCACGACGGCCGTCTCCCCGATGACCACGCCCATGCCGTGGTCGATGAAGAGGCGTCGCCCGATCTTCGCTCCCGGGTGGATCTCCACGCCCGTGGCCGCCCGTGCGATCTGGGCGAGGACGCGCGCGGGCAGGCGCAGGGCTGGCTCCCGCCACATGCGGTGCGTGAGCCGGTAGGTCCAGACCGCATGCAGACCGGGGTAGACGAGCGCGACCTCGAGGCCGCTGCGCGCCGCGGGATCGCGGTGGCGGGCGGCCTCGAGGTCCTCCCTGAGGACTCTCAGGAAGCGTCGCAGTGGACTGGGAGGTCTCATCAGTCCAGCAGGTCGGCGTACAGCACGGAGGTCAGGTAGCGCTCGCCGAACGACGGGATGATCACGACGATCAGCTTGCCGGCGTTCTCGGGACGCTCCGCGAGGCGCAGCGCCGCGGCGATCGCGGCACCGGACGAGATGCCCACGAGCAGGCCCTCCTCCTTGGCGGCGCGACGCGCGTACTCGACGGCGGTCTCGGCGTTGATGTCGATGACCTCGTCGTACACGGTCGTGTCGAGGATCTCCGGCACGAAGTTCGCGCCGATGCCCTGGATCTTGTGCGGGCCCGGGGCACCGCCGTTGAGGATCGCGGACTCCTCGGGCTCGACCGCGACGATCTGCACGCCCGGCTTGCGCTCCTTGAGGACCTGGCCGACGCCCGTGATGGTGCCGCCCGTGCCGATGCCGGCGACGACGATGTCGACCTCGCCGTCCGTGTCGGCCCAGATCTCCTCGGCCGTCGTGGCGCGGTGGATCGCCGGGTTTGCCTCGTTGGCGAACTGGCGGGCCAGGATGGCGCCCTCGCGCTCGGCCACGATCTCGTCGGCCTTGTTGACGGCCCCCTTCATGCCCTCGGAGCCCGGCGTGAGGATGAGCTCGGCGCCGAACGCGCGCAGCAGGGCGCGACGCTCCTTCGACATGGTCTCGGGCATCGTCAGGACGATGTCGTAGCCACGGGCCGCGCCGACCATGGCCAGGGCGATGCCGGTGTTGCCGGAGGTCGCCTCGACGATCGTGCCGCCCGGCTTGAGCTCGCCCGAGGCCTCGGCCGCGTCGATGATCGCGACACCGATGCGGTCCTTGACCGAGTTGGCCGGGTTGTAGAACTCGAGCTTGCCCACGACCGTGGCGCCGAGGCCCTCGGTGAGCTTGTTCAGACGGACGAGGGGCGTGTTGCCGACGAGCTTCGTGACGTCGTCGTAGATGCGTGCCATGACTTCCTCTTCATCGTTGGTGGTCCGCGACCGGGAGCCGGGACCGAGGGGGGATCAGCGGGAGCTGTGCGGGGGTGGCACGAGGCTGCGCCGGGCAGGACGCGCCACGGGGGCCTGTCGTCGGACGGAGCGCCGACCGTGGGGGAGGGGGCGCTCTAGCGACAGGGGCGACACGGACAACAGGACAGGGCGCGCGCGGGGGTGCTCACCGCGCGGGAGGAGTCGGCGTGACGCGTGGTCATGGTCGCCCTCCTCGTCCTGTGTCGTCGCTCGCAGGTGCCGACCGCTGCCGTAGCGGTGCGGTGCCCTGCGGCGTCCTGGTGCCTGGCCCGAGGCTATCGGCCCCCGGACCGCGCTGCAATGCTGTCTCATCACCGTCGCCCCGCGCCGACGTCTCGTCCGGCGCCCGGGTCACGGCCCGTGCGGGGCGCACGGCTCCGTGCGCAGGGTGCCGGAGCGCGGTCCCGCGAGGGGTGGTCCCTGGAAGGGGGCATGTCGGCCCAACGCGGCGAGGCCGGCATTCCTTCCCGCCGCGGCGGGGGAACGGTGGAGGAACGACGACGGCGGCCCCGAGACTCTCGGGGCCGCCGTCGTGTCGCGCTGGAGCGGATGACGGGAATCGAACCCGCGTGATCAGTTTGGAAGACTGAGGCTCTACCATTGAGCTACATCCGCGCAGAGGAACGCCCGCCGTGGTGGCGAGGTCTGCGGCGCTACCTTAGCAAAGTTCCGGCGCTCCTCGTGTCACCGATCCGGCCGCGGGCAGGGGCAGGTCGCCGCGTCGGGGATGCGCAGGCCGGCCGGCACGCGCGCGAGGTAGGCGGCGAGCGGAGCCCGCGCACCCCACCAGTCGCGGACCGTGACGGGGATGGTCGTCCCGTCGACCCCGACGACCAGGAACCCCTCGGCGGTGTCCTCGACACCCACCAGGTCCTCGTCGGTCACCGTGACGCTCAGCTCCGGTCCGACGACGCCGATCGCGTGCTCGTCGAGGACGAGCCGGAACGCGGCGGGAGTCCCGCGGAACGGCTTCGGGCGGAAGGACCTTCCGGTCAGCGGTGGTGGCGGTGGGTCAGCCAGGACGAGGCCCATCGAGCGCAGCTCGGCCTCGAGCTTCGGGTCGCTCTCGTCGGGCAGGACGGCGAGCAGGCTCGGGAGGGCGTCGGCGAGCCAGGACCGCACGTCCTCGCCCGAGGTCGCGAGCACCTGGTCGCGCTCCTCGTCGAGCGGGACCACGAGGCGTCCCAGGAGCGCGCGCGCAGCGTCCTCGTGCGCACGCGCCGCGATCCAGCCGGGGTGGTCGAGCAGGGCGAGCGCCCGGTGCCGTCCTCGCTCGAGCACGCCGTCGGGCAGGCCCTCGGCCGCGATCCTGCGCAGGAGGCGGACGACCGTGAGGACCGCGACCGCTGCGCCGTCCTCGACGGCGTCGCACACGAAGGTGACCTGGCTCAGGTCGTGGTCGAGGTCCTGCGTGTCCACCTCCGCCAGGTAGGCGAGCTGCTCCTCGGTACGCACCCGCTCGTACAGCAGGACGTCGAGGACGTTGACCGCGAGGGTGTGGCGCGGGTCGGCGCGCGAGCCGAGCACCGAGATGCTGACCGGTGCTCCCGGTCGGCGCACGAAGCCCGGGGTCACGAGCGGGAGCAGGGTGAGTGCCCCCCGGCCGGGGCGCGCCGTCCCGGCCGCGGGGAGGGCGCCCAGGTCGATGCCCTCGGGCGCCTCCCCGACTATCACGAGCACGGCGTTCTCGCGCACGAGGTGCTCGCGCGCGTGGTCGATCACCTCGGCCGTGGTGAGGAAGCACCGGCCGGGCGGGTCGACCGCGCCCAGGGCCTCGCCGCGCACGCCGAGCCGCTCGCGGATCGCGTACAGGGAGGGGTGCGGGCTCCACGACCTCATCTCGTGGTCGATCACGCGCTTCTCGGCGAGGGCCTCGGCGTCCGTGAGCGTGCCGAGCCCGGCGATCGTGGCGACGACGCGTTCCAGGAACTCCTTGACCACGGTCGGCGTGCCGTGCGCCTCGAACGACAGGTGGTGCGGCGCGGTGGTCGCGTTGGCCTCGATGTCCAGCGGCCCGAGGCGGCGCATGACGAGGTGCTCGACGAGGTGGACGACGCCGCCCCGCGCGTACGACTCGTCGAGACGCCCGGTGCCGAAGACGAGATATCCCGACGTGGTGCCCGGCGCGGGCACCCGGACCTCGGGGACGACCGCGGGGGAGGCCCCCGCTGCGGGGGCGCTCCCCGCCGCGGTGGCGGAGGCGACGCTGGGTGGTGTGGCGGAGCTCATCGGTGGACCCGTCGACGTCGGAACAGTGGCGCATTTCTACCACGACGACCCCGTACACTTGCCGAGTGCCTGTCGCCCTCGACGGTCCTCGCGGACCCTCCCGGCGCTGGACGGCACGTTCGGGGTGTGGCGCAGGTTGGTAGCGCGTCCGCTTTGGGAGCGGAAGGTCGCAGGTTCAAATCCTGTCACCCCGACGATCACGAAGGCCCCCGGCACTGCCTTGCGCAGAGCCGGGGGCCTTCGTCGTTCCCGCACGCTGCCCAGCCGGGCTGGGGGCCGGGCGCCGCGAGCGTCGCGAGCGTCGCGAGGACCGCGAGGACCGCGAGGACCGCGAGGACCGCGAGGACCGCGAGGACCGCGAGGACCGCGAGCGTCGCCGCGGGCGTCACGAACTACCGACCGGTCGGCTCTGATCGCGCCTGCAAGAGCGGGTGATCGCTGCAGCAACCTGACAAAACGCATCAATCTGTCTTATGGGATGAGACGTCCTGTGGTTTTGGTCGTTTTGTCAAGAACGCCCGACCGTAAATCGTTAGCGTTCCTCCCATATCGGCTTGCGGGCCGGTTGCCGCCGAGTCAGCGTCGCCGCGGCGAGCCATCCCACGCCCTCGGGCGTCACTTGGTATCGAAGCGGAGAACACCTGTGACACTGCTGCACGGCACGAGACCCACCCCGCACCAGGCCGGTCGTCCACCGGCCCCTCACGACCGGTCGGGGCGCCCGCTCCACGGGGGCGCGGCTCCGGCCCCCGAGCCCGACCACCACCTCGCACCCCCGACGCGCCCGCCGACGGAGGCCCACCGCCTGCTGCCGTCGCCGCCCGCCGACGAGGACGTCTACCAGGACCTCACCCGCGCCCAGCGCTGGGTCCAGCCCGTGGGGGTCGTCGCGACGCTCCCGATCCTCGTGGCGGTGTGCGTCTTCGCGGCCCGCTCGCCGTGGCTGTGGTGGCTCTACCTCACGGTCGGCCTGACGCTCGTGAGCATCACGCTCTGGCTCCTGACGGGTACCGCGAAGGGGCGCGTCACGCGTGCCTCGCACGAGCGAGCGGTCGCCGGCTGGGCACCCGCGACCTACCCGAGCATCGACGTCTACCTGCCCGTGTGCGGCGAGGACGGCGACGTGCTCGACAACACCTTCGGTCACGTCGCACGGCTCGAGTGGCCCGGCGTGGTCGAGGTGTGGGTGCTCGACGACGGCGCGGACCCCCGGGTCGCGACCCTGGCGAAGCAGCACGGGTTCCGCTACCGGGTCCGCCCCGACAGGGGGCACCTCAAGAAGGCCGGCAACCTGCGGTCCGCCTACGCGCTCACGAGCGGCGACGTGATCGCGATCTTCGACGCCGACTTCTGCCCGCGGCCCGACTTCCTGCACCACCTGGTCCCGTACCTGGACGACCCGGCCGTCGGCATCGTCCAGAGCCCCCAGGACTTCGACACCGACGAGCGCATGGGGTGGCTCCAGCGCACGGCCGGTGCGACCCAGGAGATCTTCTACCGCTGGGTCCAGCCGTCGCGCGACCGCTACGGCGCCACGGTCTGCTGCGGCACCAACGCCCTGTACCGCCGTTCGGCGCTCGACACGATCGGCGGGTTCCCCGAGATCGACCACAGCGAGGACATGTACACCGGGATCGGGCTGCTGCGGACGGGCTTCGTGACCCGCTTCGTGCCGGTGCGCCTGGCCCGCGGGCTGTGCCCCGACGAGCTCGGCCCGTTCCTGACCCAGCAGTACCGCTGGGCCAACGGCTCGGTGGCGCTCGTCGCGGACGGGGCGCAGGCTCGGGCGGGTCTCGACCGGCGCCAGCGTCTCGCGGTCTGGGCGGGCTTCGTCTACTACTCCGAGACGGCGCTCTTCGCGCTCAACCTGTACGTGCCGTCGGTCGTCATGTGCTTCTGGTACCCCGAGCAGGTCAGCCCGTCCAGCTTCCTGGTCTTCCTCCCGAGCCTGTGGGTGCTGCTCGTCCTGTACCCGGTCGTCCACCGCACCCGGTGGCGGCCCGAGGTCCTGCGGGTCCAGCTCGCCCAGAGCTTCAGCCACCTCGTGGTGCTGGGGCACGCCGTGATCGGTCACCACGCGGGCTGGGTCCCGACGGGGGGCAGGGGGTCGTCGAGCGCCCTCGCGCGGACCATCGCGCGCGTCATGGTGGTGACGCTCGTCGTCGGGACGGTGACGTGGACCGTGGGGATCGTCCGGGGAGCCGCCGCGCACGGCGTCGACAGCTACTGGGCCATGGTGGTGCTCGCGGCCTTCTACGCCTACGTCTCGGTGCCGCTCGTCGTGGCGGGGCTCCAGGTCCTGGTCGCCCGTCGGTCACCGGCCGCCCCCGAGGACCGCGCGGCTCCGGCGTCGTCGGGGCCCGCGACGGCCCCGGCGACCGAGGTGGACGCGTGAGCGCGCCCGGCAGGGACGTGGCCCACGACGCCACGGTCCACGAGACCGACCATGTGGTCGCCCCGGTCCGCGCGACCGCGGCGCCCCGACCCCACGGCTCCCTGCAGTGGCCCGCGGTCGTCGCCCTCACGGCGGCCCTGGCCTTCGCCGGGCTCGTCGCGGCCGGGGTCTTCGACCCCATGATCGAGGCGCTGTGAGCACCCGGACCGGGCGGGCACGGCCCGGCTTCCGGGGGGACGTCGAAGGACTGCGCGCGCTCGCCGTCGTCCTGGTCCTGCTCTTCCACGCCGAGGTGCCGGGCGTGCTCGGCGGGTACGTGGGGGTCGACGTGTTCTTCGCGATCTCCGGGTTCCTCATCACCGGGATCCTGCTGCGGCAGCTGGCGTCGACCGGGCGGATCGCGCTGCCCGCGTTCTTCGCGGGCCGGGCGCGCCGCATCCTGCCCGCTGCGTCGGTCGTCCTGGTGGGTACGGCGCTCGCGGCGTGGCTCGTGCTGCCGCCGCTGCGGGCGCGCGACACCATGGTCGACGTCGTCGCGAGCGCGCTCCAGGTCGCGAACCTGCGCTTCATCGCGCAGGAGACCGACTACATGGCGGCCGCGGCGGCGCCGAGCCCCGTGCTGCACTACTGGTCCCTCGCGGTCGAGGAGCAGTTCTACCTCGTGGTGCCGCTGCTGCTCGCGCTGGTCGGGGCGGTCGCGGCGCGCCTGCGGCGAAGCCCGCTGCCCGGGGCGTTCGCGGTGCTGGCGGTCGGCACGGTCGCGTCGTTCGCCGTCTCGCTCGTGCTGACCTCGAGCGACCCGGCGCTCGCGTACATGTCGCCGCTCACGCGGGCGTGGCAGTTCGGGCTGGGAGGTCTCCTGGCGGCGGCTGTGCTCCGCACGCCCGACGGCGTCGCTCCTCTCGATCCCGGTGGCCTCGCCGTGCGTCGTGGTCGTCCCGCCCTGCGGCGCGTCGCGTGGACCCTGGCAGGGTGGGCCGGCCTCGGCGCCGTCGTGTGGTCGGCCCTGGCGTACGACGAGTCGACGCCCTTCCCGGGGACGGCCGCACTGTGGCCCACGCTCGGGACGGTCGCGATCCTGGCGGTCCCCGCAGCGGTCCGCACGGCCCGGGGGAGCGTGGGGCACCTGCTCGCGCTGCCCCCGGTCCGGGCGGTCGGGCGGCTGTCCTTCGCCTGGTACCTCGTCCACTGGCCCGTGCTCGTCCTGGCCGACGCGGCCTGGGGGCCGCTCACCTGGCCTCAGCGCGTGGTCCTGACCCTCGCAGCGGGCGGGGTGGCCTGGCTCGTCCTCCAGGGGGTCGAGTCGCCGCTGCGGCGCTCGCAGGTCGTCGCGCTGCGACCGTCGGCGAGCTACTCGGTGGGGTTCACGGGCGTCGTGCTCGCACTCACCGCGAGCCTCGGTGCGGGTTCGGCCGTGTACGCCCGCCTGGAGGGGGAGGAGGCCACCTCGACGCAGGTGCGGCTCGACACGATCTTCGAGCCGGCCGCGCTCGCACGGACGGGCGGGCCGGTCACCCCGGGGCTGACGCAGGCCGCGCTGGACGCCCCGCCGTCGGAGACCCCGTGCCTGGGGTCGCTGAGCCTGAGCTCGACGGACTGGCCTGCCGAGTGCGTCGTCGGACCGCCCGACGGGCGCGAGGTCGTGCTGTTCGGCGACTCGAAGGCGTTCCAGTGGAGCGGGGCGCTGCGCGACATCGCGATCGTGCAGGGATGGCACCTGTCGATCGTGACCAAGGGCGGGTGCACCCCCGCCGACCTGCCGCAGACGATGCTCCAGGAGTCGCAGCACTGCGAGACGTGGCGCGACGCGCAGATCGACCGGGTCGCCGCTCGTGCCGACGTCGTGATCGTGGGGTCGAGCGCGGCGTACTTCGACGACGAGGAGGCGGCCGACCGGCGGGAGGCGGCCTGGGAGAGCACGCTCGGACGGTTCGCCGGCGCAGGGGTGCCGGTGGTCTACCTGCGGGACACGCCCACGCCCGAGGTCGACGTCCCGAGCTGCGTCTCGGGGGCGCTCGACGACTGGGACGCCTGCTCGTTCCCGCGGGCGCAGGCGCTGCGGGCAGACCCGCTGCTCGTCGACGTCGCCCTCGGCGACGTGCCGGGGGTCGAGGTCGTCGACGTCTCGGGGGTCGTGTGCGGGACGGGAGACCGGTGCCCGGCCGTCCTGGGCGGGCTCCTGCTGTATCGCGACGGGAGCCACCTGACGGCCACGGCCGTCGAGGCGCTGCGCCCCGAGCTCGAGCGGCGCCTCGTCGAGACGAGCGCGCTCGGCGGGTGACGGCGACGGACGAGGCGGTGGCGTCGGGCCGGGTCGGTGTCCGGTGCCGCCGCCTCGTCCGGGCCGTCTCCCCGCTCCGCGCGTCGGCGCCCACGAGGTGTGGCGTACCATGGACGGGTTGTCCGTGCGCCCTTTCCGGCGGAGGCCCTCCGAGGCTCCCGCCGCACCGCTCGAGGCGACGCGATCGACCAGGCGTCAGCGTCTGCCACCGATCGATGAACGTTCGAACAGGTCCCGCTGCAACCGGCGGGACATGCACGCACCCCGTTGCCGCACGTCGGCTCCCCGATCAGTTGGAGATCATCGAAGTGAAGAGCGCCGTCGAGACCCTGGACCCCACCAAGGTCAAGTTGACCGTCGAGGTGGAGTACGACGAGCTCAAGCCGAGCATCGACCACGCCTACAAGCACATCGCGGAGCAGGTGAACGTCCCCGGCTTCCGCAAGGGCAAGATCCCCGCGCGCATCATCGACCAGCGCGTCGGTCGTGCTGCCGTGCTCGAGCACGCCATCAACGACGGCCTGTCCGGCTTCTACCGCCAGGCCGTCAACGAGACGGGCATCCGCCCGCTCGGCCAGCCCGACGTCGAGGTGACCGAGGTCCCGCTGGACGCCGAGGGTGCGCTGCACTTCACGGCCACCGTCGAGGTCCGCCCGGAGATCGAGATCCCCGCGCTCGACTCGGTCACGCTCACGGTCGAGGCCGCCGAGGTCTCCGCCGACGACATCGCCGAGCGCCTCGACGCGCTGCGCGAGCGTTTCGGCACGCTGGTCGGCGTCGACCGCCCGGCCGCCGAGGGCGACTTCGTCGTCATCGACCTGAAGGCCGTCATCGGCGACGAGGAGATCGACTCGGTCTCCGGCATCAGCTACCAGATCGGCTCGGGCAACATGCTCGAGGGCCTGGACGAGGCGCTCACCGGCCTGTCGGCCGGCGAGACCACGACCTTCAAGGCGCCGCTCGCGGGTGGCGACCACGAGGGCAAGGAGTCCGAGGTCACCGTCACGGCCACCTCGGTCAAGCAGCGCGACCTGCCCGAGGCCGACGACGAGTTCGCCGAGCTCGCGTCCGAGTTCGACACGATCGAGGAGCTCAAGGCGGACCTGCGCGAGCAGGTCGCGAGCATCAAGACCTCGAACCAGGCCGTCGCGGCCCGCGACGCCCTCGTCGAGCACCTCCTCGAGAACACCGAGATCCCCGTTCCCCAGGGTGCCGTCGAGGCCGAGGTGCACCGTCACCTCGAGTCCGAGGGACGCCTCGAGGACGAGGCGCACCGCGCCGAGGTCGAGGTCGACGCTGCCAAGGCGCTCAAGAGCCAGATCCTCCTCGACACGCTCGCGGAGCAGCTGAAGATCAAGGTCGCCCAGAACGAGCTGCTGGACTACCTCGTCAACGCCTCGCGCCAGTACGGGATGGACCCGAACCAGTTCATCCAGTCGCTCGACCAGGGCGGCCAGATCCCCGCCATGGTCGGCGAGGTCGCCCGCTCGAAGTCGCTCGCCGTGGCCCTGCGCCAGGTCGAGGTCAAGGACTCCGAGGGCAAGGTCGTGGACCTGAGCGAGTTCATCGGCTCGGACGAGGAGGACGCTGCCGCTGACGCCGCGGCCGCCGCTGCCGGTGAGGACGTCACCGACATCACCGACGAAGAGGGCATCGAGGTCGTCTCCGAGGACGAGGCAGCCGCCGACAAGGCCTGATCCTCCTCACGACACCCCGGCTCCCCGAGCCGCCCGACGCCGGCCCCCACCTCCCTCGCGGAGGTGGGGGCCGCCGTCGTCCCGGGCGAGGTGGCGCGCCTGTTTCCTCGGCAGCCCGGCCAGACGGTAGATTGCCGCGGTCGACGCAGCGCGGGGCCTTCCGAGCGGGCCCGATCCGTCACCAGTCCCGCGGCCCAGGCCGCCACCCGGGGGAGCCCGCCATGTCTCGTCGCCGACCGTCCTTCGAGCTCTGCTTCGCCGCCGTCCGGGTCCCGCCCGGTGGCGACACGGTCCAGGTCGCGCACGCCTTCGCCGACGTGC
Organism: Oerskovia sp. NPDC057915; assembly: GCF_042887685.1. Classification (NCBI taxonomy): domain Bacteria; kingdom Bacillati; phylum Actinomycetota; class Actinomycetes; order Micrococcales; family Cellulomonadaceae; genus Oerskovia; species Oerskovia sp. NPDC057915. The sequence goes on from NZ_JBHVOS010000009.1 coordinate 39,750, forward strand.
TGCGCGCGGCGGGCGTCGTCGGTGCGACGATCGCCGGACGGCACGTGGGCGTCGACGGCTGGGTGGTCGCCAAGCTGCTCGCCGCGCCGCAGGGCGACGACGTCCGACCCGTGGTGGTCCGCCGCACGCAGGTCGGCGAGCCGACGGTCGTCGGCGACGGCGAGGAGGTCCTGCTGTCCGACCCCGAGACGGGATGGACGCTCGTGGTCGCCGCCGGGACCGGGGAGCTGCACCGCGCGCTCGACGCCACGTTCGGCGACGCCAGGATGGGGACCTCGCTCTCGTTCGACGAAGGGGCGTTCCCGGACACCAGCGGGATGCTCTCCGTCGGTTTCGAGTACCGGGACGTGGTCGTGGCGGACTTCCCGCCGCACGAGTCGGCCATGCTCGCGCACACCGCGAAGGCGCCGGTGCGCTTCGTGACGGTGCCCGCGACCGCGACCACCCGCGGCGCGGCGATCGTCACCGGGCTCGAGTCGACGCAGGACGTCTCCCAGGTGGCGACCTGGCCGACGAAGGGGCCCGTGCTCCACCTGTGGGTCAACGGAGGGTGGTCCGGGTTCCTCGTCGTGGCAGGCAAGACCGTGGTGGGGCACGAGTTCGGTCCCGGCTGGGACGTCGTCGACCCCACGCGGCAGGACGGCAGCGTCGACGACGAGTCCGTCGCGGACGTCGTGCTCGACCAGATCATGTTCGAGCCGGGCGACGCCCAGGAGGTCGCGCACGCCCTCGGGATCGACGGCGAGCGGGCCGCCGCCCTGCGTGAGCTCCTCTCCGAACGGGACCCCGCCGACGCGCTCGACCGGCTCGCCGCGATCCTGGCCCTGCCGGCCGAGGTGCTGCCCGCACTGCACGGGCGCCTCCGGCTCGACGAGCTGCCGGGCGCGGTCGTGGAGCATCCGCGGTCGTTCCTGCGGTCGATCATGGCGGACAGCGCGACCGGGGAGGACGACCCCGTGGCGCGGAAGCTCGGTGCGGCCGGGCTGGACCTCGAGGGTGCACGGCGTCGCAGGCCGTGGTGGTTCCTCACGTGGCAGATCCTCGCGATCCCCATCATCGGCGGGGTCTCCTGGGCCATGTTCACGTACTTCGACAGCCCCGTACGGGGGTGGTTCTTCGCCGTGCTCTGCGTGCTCAACGCTGCGTGGGCGTTCTGGCCGCGCAACCCCGGAGGGGCGCCGCGCGACGCCCGGGGGGCGTGACCGGCGGGCGGCGAGCGACGCCGTCGGGCAGCCGGGGCGGCCTTCCTGCGCCCACAGCGAAAACCCCGGATATCGGGACGGTTTCCGCTCCCTGCCCGCGTTAGGGTCACAGCAACGGTGAGTCCGTCCAGACGGACGAACCGACCAGCCGCGACGTTCGAGCGTCGCGAGCGACTGAGGGATCGACGAAGGAGATGGACGTGAGCGATCAGTTTCCGGTGGCACGAGCCGAGGGGCCGGGACTCGGCCTGAACGACTCCATCTACAACCGGCTGCTCAAGGAGCGCATCATCTGGTTGGGCTCGGAGGTGCGCGACGAGAACGCGAACGCCATCTGCGCCCAGATGATGCTGCTCGCCGCTGAGGACCCCGAGAAGGACATCTGGCTCTACATCAACTCGCCGGGCGGGTCGATCACGGCCGGCATGGCGATCTACGACACGATGCAGTACATCCAGCCTGACGTCGCGACCATCGCGATGGGCATGGCCGCCTCGATGGGCCAGTTCCTGCTCTCCTCGGGCACCAAGGGCAAGCGCTACGCGACGCCCCACGCCCGCGTCATGATGCACCAGCCCTCGGGCGGCATCGGCGGCACGGCGACCGACGTGCGCATCAACGCGCAGCTCATCATGCACATGAAGAAGGTGCTCTCCGAGCTCACGGCCGAGCAGACCGGCCAGCCGCTCGAGAAGATCCTCAAGGACAACGACCGTGACAGCTGGTTCACGGCGCCCGAAGCCCTCGAGTACGGCTTCATCGACCACGTCGTGACGAACGCTTCGTCGGTGACGGGTGGCGGCGGCACGGCGAGCAGCTGAGCTCACCGACGCCCCGGACCCCCACCCACGATCCCACCCGAGGAGACACCTTGAGCTACGCAAGCCAGGAATCCCAGTACATCTCGACCGCTCAGCGCCTCGCGGGCGCGGGCGCCGGCGGCGGCATCGCCCTCCCGCACGGCGCGCCGTCCTCGCGCTACGTGCTCCCGCAGTTCGAGGAGCGCACGGCCTACGGCTTCAAGCGCCAGGACCCGTACACCAAGCTGTTCGAGGACCGCATCATCTTCCTGGGCGTCCAGGTCGACGACGCGTCGGCGGACGACGTCATGGCGCAGCTCCTCGTCCTGGAGAGCCAGGACCCGGACCGCGACATCATCCTGTACATCAACTCGCCCGGCGGCTCGTTCACGGCCATGACGGCGCTGTACGACACCATGCAGTACATCAAGCCGCAGATCCAGACCGTGTGCCTCGGGCAGGCGGCCTCCGCCGCGGCCGTGCTGCTCGCTGCCGGCCAGCCCGGCAAGCGCCTCGCGCTGCCCAACGCCCGCGTGCTGATCCACCAGCCCGCGATGGAGGGTGGCGGCTACGCGCAGGCCTCGGACATCGAGATCCACGCGAACGAGCTCATCCGCATGCGCGAGTGGCTCGAGGACACCCTGGCCATGCACTCGGGCCGCGACGTCGCGCAGGTCCGTGAGGACATCGAGCGTGACAAGATCCTCACCGCCAAGCAGGCGCAGGAGTACGGCCTGGTCGACCAGGTCCTGGAGAGCCGCAAGCCGGTCATCCAGAACAAGCCCTGATCTCGACATTTCCCCCCGACCCACCGGGGTGCCCGGCTGACAACGGGCCCCCGGTGGTGTGCAATGGTGGTAGGTCGGCGCGTGTCGTCCCAGATCGCAGGGGCCTCAGTCCCAGCGCAAGAGCAAGACCGAGGCTAGGAGGCTCGTAGTGGCTCGGATCGGAGATGGTGCAGACCTGCTGAAGTGTTCCTTCTGCGGTAAGTCCCAGAAGCAGGTCAAGAAGCTCATCGCGGGCCCCGGCGTGTACATCTGCGACGAGTGCATCGAGCTCTGCAACGAGATCATCGAGGAAGAGCTGTCGGAAGCGGCAGAGCTCGGGCTCGTGGAGCTCCCCAAGCCGCGGGAGATCTTCGACTTCCTCGAGCAGTACATCATCGGGCAGGACGCCGCCAAGCGGGCGCTGGCAGTGGCCGTCTACAACCACTACAAGCGGATCCAGGCCGGGGAGCACGCACGCCCCTCGGACGACTCCCAGGTGGAGATCGCCAAGTCCAACATCCTGCTGATCGGCCCCACGGGCACCGGCAAGACGTACCTGGCGCAGACGCTCGCGAAGATGCTCAACGTGCCGTTCGCGATCGCGGACGCCACGGCCCTCACGGAGGCGGGCTACGTCGGCGAGGACGTCGAGAACATCCTCCTCAAGCTCATCCAGGCCGCCGACTACGACGTCAAGAAGGCCGAGACGGGCATCATCTACATCGACGAGGTCGACAAGGTCGCCCGCAAGTCGGAGAACCCCTCGATCACGCGTGACGTGTCGGGCGAGGGCGTGCAGCAGGCCCTGCTGAAGATCATCGAGGGCACGACCGCCTCGGTTCCCCCGCAGGGCGGCCGCAAGCACCCGCACCAGGAGTTCATCCAGATCGACACGACCAACGTCCTGTTCATCGTGGCAGGGGCGTTCGCCGGGCTCGACGAGATCGTGGCCACCCGTTCGCGCAAGCGCGGGGTCGGCTTCGGCGCTCCCATGGACTCGCACGAGGAGGCGGACCTCTTCGCCGAGGTGCGCCCCGAGGACCTGCAGAAGTACGGGCTGATCCCCGAGTTCATCGGACGCCTGCCCATCATCACGTCGGTCGCGAAGCTCGACCAGGAGGCGCTCGTGCGCATCCTGACGGAGCCGCGCAACGCGCTGGTCAAGCAGTACCAGCGCATGTTCCAGATCGACGGGGTCGAGCTCGAGTTCGAGGACGACGCGATCAGCGCGATCGCCGACCAGGCGCTGCTGCGCGGCACGGGCGCCCGCGGGCTCCGCGCCATCATGGAGGAGGTCCTCCAGCAGGCCATGTTCGACGTCCCCAGCAGGGACGACGTCGAGCGTGTGGTCATCACGCGCGAGGCCGTGCTCGACAACGTCAACCCGACCCTCGTCCCGCGGTCCGCGATCAAGCGGGCGCCGCGCGAGAAGAGCGCGTAGGGAGAACGTACGACGAAGGGCCCCGGAACCTCGGTTCCGGGGCCCTTCGTCATGCACCTGCCGAGCGGTGCGCGTGCCTCGCCCCACGGTGCGTGCGCCGCGCTGTGCGGGCGGGACCCGCCGTGCGGTGCATGGCGGCCGCGCCGCGAGGTCGGGCCTCGCTGTGGGGACGGGCCTCGCCGTGCCGTGTGGTGGCCCCGTCGTGCGGGCTGACCGCGTGGTGGCCCGGGCGGGTCAGGCGTCCGCGTTCGCGGGGGCTCCGTAGAGGTCGTCGATCGTCGTCGTGAAGTCACGCAGCACGAGGTTGCGCTTGACCTTGAGGGACGGCGTCAGATAGCCGTTCTGCTCGGTGAAGTCGGTCGTGAGCACCTGGATCTTGCGGATGGACTCGGCCCGGGACACGGCCTCGTTGGCGCGTGTGACGGCGCGGTCGAGGGCCGCGAGGACGGTCGGGTTCGTGGCGGCCGTCGCGACGTCCATGGCCGGCAGCCCGTGCGTCGTGAGCCAGCCGGGGAGCATCTCGTGGTCGATCGTGACGAGGGCACCGATGAAGGGACGCTGGTCACCGACGACGACGACCTGGCTCACGAGCGGGTGGGCGCGCAGTCGGTCCTCGAGCTGGGCAGGGGCGACGTTCTTGCCGCCCGCCGTCACGATGATCTCCTTCTTGCGCCCGGTGATCCGCAGGTAGCCGTCCGCGTCGAGAGAGGCGAGGTCGCCCGTGCGGAACCAGCCGTCCTGGAGGACCTCGGCGGTGAGCTCGGGCTGGTTGTGGTAGCCCCGGAAGACGTGGTCGCCCTTGACGAAGAGCTCGCCCTCGGCGTCGACCTTGAGCGCGGTCCCGGGGAACGCGGGGCCGACCGTGCCGATCTTGAGACGGCTGGGCAGGTTCACGGCGGACGGGGCCGTGGTCTCGGTGAGGCCGTAGCCCTCGAGGATCGTGAGCCCGACGCCTCGGAAGAAGTGGCCCAGGCGTTCGCCGAGCGGTGCCCCGCCCGAGATCGAGTGGGTCAGGTCGCCGCCCAGGGCGGTGCGCATCGAGCCGAACACGAGCCGGTCGGCGAGGGCGTGCTGCGCCTTGAGGACGACCGAGGGGCCGCCTGCCGAGTCGAGCGCGCGCGAGTAGGTGATGGCGACCTTCGCCGACCAGTGGAAGATGCGGCGCTTGGCCCCGGCGCCGGCCTTCTGCTCGGCGGCGTTGTAGACCTTCTCGAACACGCGGGGGACCGCGAGGAGGAACGTCGGCTTGAACGAGCCGAGGTCCGGCACGAGCTTCTTGATGTCGGAGCTGTGCGCGAGGACCGCGGTGGGCGACGCGATGCACACGACCTGGACGAACCGCGCGAAGACGTGCGCGAGCGGGAGGAAGAGCAGGGTGCGTGCGTCGGGCGTGGCGACGATCTCGGCCAGGCCCGCCACGCCGTTGCGGGTCAGGTGCACGAAGTTGAGGTGCGTGAGCTCGACCCCCTTGGGTCGCCCGGTCGCCCCCGACGTGTAGATGATCGTCGCGAGGTCGTCGCGCCCGGTGGCGGCGCGGCGTGCGTCGACCTCGTCCCGCGACACCTCGGTGCCGCCTGCGCGCAGGTCGTCGACCGCGCCGTCGTCGATCACCAGGACCTCCCGCAGGAGCGGGAGACGCTCGCGGACGCTCTCGACGATCGCGGCGTGCGCGGGCGTCTCGACGAGAGCGACGCTCACGCCCGAGTCCGACAGGATCCACTCGACCTGGTCGGCCGAGGACGTCTCGTAGACGGGGATGGGCACGCCGCCCGCGGCCCAGACCGCGAAGTCGAGCAGCGTCCACTCGTACCGGGTGCGCGACATGATCGCGACGCGGTCGCCGGCCTGCACGCCGCGTGCGAGCAGCCCGCGGGCCACGTCGACCACTTCGTCGTCGAAGGCGCGGGCGCTCACGGGCTGCCAGGGGCCGCCCGGGGTGAGGCGTCGCTCGATCACCGCGTCGTCCCCGGAGCGCTCGGCGCGGTCGGTGAGAAGCGTGCTGATGCTGCTGGTGGCCGGTACCTCGACGAGGCTCGGCGACGCGAATTCGGTCATGTCAACTCTCCGCTGAGTGGTGGGGCAAGGACCGATTTTACTGTGTACCCGGCGTCCCACGTTCCGTCGGCCACCTCGGCGGCTGCCCGGGCGAGCCTAGGATCGACGGATGAGCGAGCACCCCGCCCCCGCCACGCCGTCGCACCCCGTCCCCGCCGAGATCCTCAGGCTCCGCGAGAGCATCGACAACATCGATGCAGCCCTCGTGCACCTGCTCGCCGAGCGCTTCAAGTTCACGCGTCGGGTGGGCGAGCTCAAGGCGCAGGGAGGCCTCCCGCCCGCGGACCCTGCGCGCGACCAGCAGCAGATCGCCCGCCTGACCGGCATCGCAGAGTCCTCGGGTCTCGACCCGGCGTTCGCCGAGAAGTTCCGTGAGTTCATCGTGAGCGAGGTCATCCGGCACCACCAGCGGATCGCCCGCGAGCACCAGGACGACGCCCCCGTGCTGGACACCTACTCCTGAGCACGTCCCCGGTGGCGTTCGTCGGCGACGTGCCGCAGGCTGGGGAGGACATCGGGGCGGTCGGCCTCCGACCGTCCCTCCGACGATGGATGTCTAGAGGTGCCTGCATGAAGATCGACTGGCTCAAGCCCCTGCTCGGCCACCCCGGCCCGTTCGCGACCGTCTACCTCGACGCGACACGTGGCGACGAGGCCACCGCACGCGAGGTCGAGAACCGGTGGAAGGGGGTGCGCCGGGCGCTCGCCGCCGCGGGAGCCCCCGCGAGCATCATCGACGAGCTCGAGGAGTCCGTCACCCTCCCCACGAGGATGCCCGGCCCGCACGGCCGCGTCCTCATCGCCGACGAGGAAGGCGTCCTCGTCGACCGGGTCCTGAAGGACCCGCCCGCCGTCACCAAGGGGCTCTGGGGCCCCGTCCCCGCCCTGCTCCAGGCTGCTCGCGCGGCCGACGAGTCCGTGGACTACGTCCGCGTCGTGGTCGACCGTCAGGGTGCGGACCTCACGTGGTCCGTGGCCGGAGGGCACCTGCCCTACGGTGACGCCGAGTCCGTCGAGGGCGGGCACGACGTCATCAACAAGGTCCGCACGGGTGGCCTGTCGCACAAGCGGATCGAGGCGCGCGCCGAGGACTCCTGGGAGCGCAACGCCGAGGCGGTCGCGGCCGAGCTCGACCGGCAGGTCCTCGAGCACCGTCCCGAGCTGATCCTCGTGACGGGCGACGTGCGCGCCGTTCCCCTCGTGCGCGCGGCGCTGACCAAGGCCACCGACGAGCTCGTGGTCGAGGTCGCGGGCGGCGGGCGCGGGGCCGGGATCAACGAGGCGGCCTTCGAGGCGAAGGTCGCCGAGGCGCTCGAGAGCTTCCGTGAGCGGCGCCGCGAGGCGGTGCTCGCCGAGTTCCGGCAGGAGCAGGGCCGCGAGGCGGCCGCTGTGACGTCGCTCGAGGACGTGGTCGCGGTGCTCTCGCGCGGACAGGTCAAGGAGCTGATCCTCGCGGACGAGTACGGCCAGGACACCGAGCTCGACGGTCGCACGCTGTGGGTCGGGCCGAGCCCGTTGCACATCGGGTCCTCGCGTTCCGACATCACCGACCTGGGCGTGAGCGAGGGGATCGAGGAGCTGCCCGCGACCGTGGCCCTCGTCCGGGCCGCGATCGGCCAGGACGCAGGGCTCACGTTCTCGCCCGACGGCAGCGTCGAGCTCATCGAGGGGGTCGGGGCGACGCTGCGCTGGAACGACGACGGGACGCCCAACGAGGTGGCAGCGACCATGTCGGGCGACGACGCGCGGTTGCGGGGCGAGATGGTGTGACCGCGCTCGGCGAGGCGTGACCGACGCCGAGTGTGCAGTTCGGGCCGTCCATGGCCCGTCGTGACGACCCGAGCTGCACACTCGGTGCGACAGCCGGACCGCGCCAGCCCGTCAGCACGACGCAGGGCCCCGACCGCGACGTGCGGTCGGGGCCCTGCGTCGTGGAGCGGGGGAGCGTCAGCCGCGGTTGCGGACCTCGGGCTCACCGAGCTCGGAGTGCACGACGACGATGCCTCCCTGGACGGCAGGGTCGCCCTGGCCCTCGGTCGCCTCGACCAGGTCGAGCGTCCCGGTCACGCGCCCTGCACCACGGACGTCCTCCGCTGCGGCACGGACACCCTCGATCGAGGCGGCGGGGACGGCCAGCGTCACCGCGAGGATCGGGGTGCGCATCGACACCTTGGCCTCGGACTTGACCTTGCGCAGCGCGGCCAGCGCGTGGCCGGCGGCGGTCAGGACGGCAAGGTCGGCGTCGCCCGCGCCGGCGCGCAGACCGGCCGACGTGGGCCACGGTGCGCGGTGCACCGAACCGGTGCGCCACCACGACCACACCTCTTCGGTCGCGAAGGGCAGGTAGGGCGCGAACAGGCGCAGCATCGTGTCGAGAGCCAGGGCGAGCGCGACGCGCGCCGACTGCGTCTCGGTCGTGACGTCGTCGGGCCCGGCTCCCGCGCCGTACGCGCGGTCCTTGACGAGCTCGAGGTAGTCGTCGCAGAACGTCCAGAAGAACGTCTCCGAGAGCTCCAGGGCGCGCGTGTGGTCGTAGGTCTCGAGCGCCTCGGTCGCGCGGTCCACGACGTCGGCGAGGCCCGCGAGCATCGCGCGGTCGATCGTCTCGGTCACCAGGGCCGGGTCGAGCGTGATCTCGCTGCCACCGAACGACAGCGCGAACTTGGACGCGTTGAGGACCTTAATCGCGAGGCGGCGGCCGATCTTCATCTGGCCGACCTCGAACGCCGCGTCGGTCCCCAGGCGCGCCGAGGCCGCCCAGTAGCGGACCGCGTCGGAGCCGTGCTCCTCGAGCAGACCCATGGGCGTGACGACGTTGCCCTTCGACTTGGACATCTTCTTGCGGTCGGGGTCCAGGATCCAGCCCGAGATCGCGGCGTTGGTCCACGGCAGCGAGCCGTGCTCGAGGTGCGAGCGCACGACCGTCGAGAAGAGCCACGTGCGGATGATGTCCTGGCCCTGGGGGCGCAGGTCCATCGGGAAGACGCGCTCGAACAGGTCCGGGTCGGACTCCCAGCCGCCCGCGATCTGCGGGGTCAGCGACGACGTGGCCCACGTGTCCATGACGTCGGGCTCGCCCACGAAGCCGCCCGGGACGCCGCGCTGGTCGGCCGTGTAGCCGACCGGGACGTCGGAGGACGGGTCGATCGGCAGGAGCGCCTCGTCGGGGACGATCGGGTGCTCGTAGTCGGTCTCGCCCGACTCCAGGACCGGGTACCACAGCGGGATCGCGACGCCGAAGAAGCGCTGGCGCGAGACGAGCCAGTCGCCGTTGAGGCCGCCGACCCAGTTCTCGTAGCGCACCTGCATGAACTCGGGGTGGAAGTCCAGCTCCTTGCCGCGCGCGAGCAGCTCCTCGCGCAGCGCCACGTCCCGACCGCCGTTGCGGATGTACCACTGGCGCGAGGTCACGATCTCGAGGGGCTTGTCGCCCTTCTCGAAGAAGTTCGCCTTGCGCTGGGTCGCGACGGGCTCGCCGTCCAGGTCGCCCGCCTCGCGCAGCGCGTCGACGACGGCCGTGCGCGCCGAGAACGTCGTCTTGCCGGCGATCTCCTCGAACAGCGCGACCGAGCGCTCGGACGTGAGCCACGCGGGGGTCTCGCGCGTGATGCGCCCGTCGCGGTTGATGATCGAACGGGTCGGGAGCTGCAGCTCACGCCACCACTGGACGTCGGTCAGGTCGCCGAAGGTGCAGCACATCGCGATGCCCGCGCCCTTGTCCTTCTGCGCGGCGGGGTGCGCGAGGACGGGCACCTCGACGTCGAACAGGGGAGAGGTGACCGTGGTGCCGAACAGGCCCTGGTAGCGCTCGTCGTCGGGGTGCGCGATGAGGGCGACGCAGGCCGCGAGCAGCTCGGGGCGCGTCGTCTCGATGTAGACCTTCTCGCCGCCGGGTGCGTGGAACGCGACCTTGTGGAAGTGGCCGGGGTAGTCGCGCGCCTCGAGCTCGGCCTGCGCGACGGCCGTCTGGAACGTGACGTCCCACAGGCCCGGAGCCTCGGACTGGTAGGCCTCGCCGCGCGAGAGGTTCCGCAGGAAGGCCTTCTGCGCGACGACGCGGGCCGGGACGCCGATGGTCTGGTAGTGGTGCGACCAGTCGACCGACAGGCCCAGGCGGCGCCACAGCTCCTCGAACTGGACCTCGTCCTCGGCCGTCAGGCGCTCGCACAGCTCGACGAAGTTGCGGCGCGAGACGGGCTGCTGGTCGGCGGCCTTGACGCTCTTGCCCTCGGCCCCCTGGAGCGGGGGCTCGTAGCCCTCGACGTAGGGCAGCGACGGGTCGCAGCGCACGCCGTAGTAGTTCTGGACGCGGCGCTCGGTCGGCAGGCCGTTGTCGTCCCAGCCCATGGGGTAGAAGACCTCGCGGCCGCGCATGCGCTGGAAGCGGGCGACGACGTCGGTGTGCGTGTAGGAGAACACGTGGCCCACGTGCAGCGAGCCCGAGACCGTGGGGGGCGGGGTGTCGATCGAGTAGACCTGCTCACGGGTCTTGGAGCGGTCGAACGAGTAGGTGCCCTGCGCGGTCCAGGCGGCGTCGAACTTGGTCTCGAGACCGTCGAGGCTCACCTTGTCCGGTACCTCGCCGACCACGGCGCGGACTACCTCGGTGCCCTCGGTGGGGGCGGGTGCGGCGGCGGTCTGGGGGTCGGGTGCGGGCGTGGTGCCCTCGGCGGGTGAGCTCATGGACGACATTCTCCCAGAATCTCGGGGGCTCCTGCGAAACGGCCGCTCCCCGGACGCGGGCGTCGCGCCCGAGTTTTCCCGAATGAAACAAAGGTCAAAGGTCCCTGGTTGACATGGTCATCGGCTCGTAACCTTCAAGCAAAGGCGGGGGCGTACGTGGACGCGCCTCATCTTCTCGACGCCTTTCGTTCGAGGTCCGACCCAGGAGTTGCAATGACATTGATCGACAGCGTGGCCGTGCACGGAACCGGAAGCATCCCCGCCGGCATGGTCCTTCCCCCCGCTGTCCAGGCCGCCCTGGATGCGTGCGCGAACGTCATCGTCCCCGCCTCCCGCGAGGAGCTCTACCGGCTGGCGCTCGGCCCCGAGGGCGGGCCGCGGTTCACCGTCGAGTACGACGTGTTCGGGACCCCGGTGCCCGAGGCAGAGGTGGTGCGGTGCAAGAACGGCATCGCCGTGAACTACCCCGAGGACTACATGCGTCGGCGCGACCCCGACTGCATGCGCATCGCCGACGACCTGCCCACCGACAAGCCGCGCTACCGGGACGTCTTCGGGGCCGAGTTCGCCGACGTCAAGGCCGAGACGCTCGACTGGCTCGCGGGGCAGGACCTCGTCGTCGTGCCCTTCAAGGCAGGCGGCCTCACGCACGGCTACCCCTCGCTCGCGATCTGCCCCGTCAACTCCGCGTTCTTCGCCCTGACGCTCGTGGACCTGCAGGGCTGGGTCACGTTCGACGAGATCGGCCCGTTCGAGCCCCGCTCGATCCTGTACGTCGCACCGCCGTTCCGCCACACGCACTTCGACGGCCGCCAGGTCGTGGTCCACGACCGCTCCGAGACGCTGCACGAGGTCTTCGCGTACAACCTCTACCCGGGCCCCAGCGCCAAGAAGGGCGTCTTCTCCGTCCTGCTCGACGTCGGCGAGCAGGAGGGGTGGGTCACCGCGCACGCGTCCTCGGTCCGTGTGACGACCCCGTACGAGAACGAGACCGTCATCATGCACGAGGGCGCCTCGGGCGGCGGCAAGTCCGAGATGTGCCAGGAGATCCGTCGCCAGGAGGACGGGCGCATCCTGCTCGGCACCAACGTCGTGACCGACGAGCCCTACGTCATCAACCTCGGCGAGACGAGCGCCCTGGACCCCGTGACCGACGACATGACCCTGTGCCACGTCGACCTCCAGACCGGCGACGGGCGCCTCGTGGTCGCCGACGCCGAGGACGGCTGGTTCGTCCGCGTCGACAACCTCACCGGCTACGGCCAGGACACGCACCTCGAACGGGCCTGCATCCACCCCGACCAGCCGCTCGTCTTCTTCAACATCGACGGTGTCCCCGACGCGACCGTGCTGCCCTGGGAGCACACGCTCGACTCGACGGGCAAGCGCTGCCCCAACCCGCGCGTGGTCGTGCCCCGCCACCTCCTGACCGACGTCACCGGTGCGGAGGAGGTCGACGTGCGGACCTTCGGCGCCCGCATGCCGGCCTGCACCCGGGACAACCCGACCTACGGGATCATGGGCATGATGCACATCGTGCCGCCGTCGCTCGCGTGGATCTGGCGGCTCATCGCCCCGCGCGGCGACAAGAACCCGTCGATCGGCGAGTCCAAGACCGCGACCGACAAGCTCGCGCACGGCGGCATGGTCGCCGAGGGCGTCGGGTCGTACTGGCCCTTCTCGACCGGCACCAAGGTCGCGGCGGCGAACCTCCTGCTGCGCCAGCTCGTCGACATGGACCGCACGCGCTACGTGCTCACGCCCAACCAGCACATCGGCGCCTACAAGGTCGACTTCGCGGCCGAGTGGCTCACCCGCGAGTACCTCGCGCGGCGCGGCGGCGGCAAGCTGCGGGCCGAGGAGCTGACGCCGTCGCGCTGCCCGCTGTTCGGGTACACGCTCCAGGAGATGAAGATCGACGGACAACTCGTCCGGCCGACCTTCCTCAAGCCCGAGATGCAGTCCCAGGTGGGCGTCGAGGCGTACGACGCGGGCGCGAGGATCATCACCGACTTCTTCAAGAGCGAGCTCCAGCAGTTCCTCACCGACGACCTGGACCCGCTGGGACGCCAGATCATCGAGGTCTGCCTGCGCGACGGCTCGGTCGAGGAGTACGCGGCGCTGACCCCGCTGTTCACGTGACCGGCCCCCGCTGAGCGCGTCGGGCGGCTGCCCGGCCCTGCTGAGCGCGTCGGGCGGCTGCCCGGCGGTGCTGAGCACGTCGGGTGGCCGCCCGGCCCTGCTGAGCGCGTCGGGTGGCTGCCCGGCCCTGCTGAGCGCGTCGGGTGGCTGCCCGGCCCTGCTGAGCGCGACGGGCGGCTGCCCGGCCCTGCTGAGCGCGTCGGGTGGCTGCCCGGCGCCCGGGCCGGGCAGCCGCTCACGAACGGGTACCCGATACCGGGGCTCAGGCGCGGGGAGCCCGTACTAAGGTCGGTCCATGGACTTGACGATCGGCTACGCCGCCATGCTCGAGCAGTTCCACCCGACCGAGGTCATCGCCCTCTCCGAGTACGCCGAGAGCAAGGGGTTCTCGGGCGTCATGGCCGCGGACCACTTCCAGCCCTGGGTCCCCGCGCAGGGGCACTCGGCGTTCGTGTGGAACGTCCTGTCCGCCCTCGGCGAGCGCACGCGCGGCGACCTCGGCCCCGGGGTCACGGCGCCCACGTTCCGCTGGCACCCCGCGATGGTCGCGCAGGCCTCGGCGACGCTCGCCGCGATGTACCCGGGGCGCCACTGGCTCGGCCTGGGGTCGGGCGAGGCCCTCAACGAGCACGTCACGGCGCAGTACTGGCCCGAGGCCCCCGAGCGCATCAACCGTATGTTCGAGGCCATCGACATCATCAAGAAGCTCTTCGCCGCGTCGCTCGCGGGCAAGGACACCAAGCACTCGGGGCAGTTCTACAAGCACGAGTCCACGCGGCTGTGGACCATGCCCGAGGTCGCCCCCGAGATCCTCGTCGCCACGGCCGGACCGGTCACCGCGAAGCGCGCGGGCAAGCACGCCGACGGCCTCATCACCGTGGGCGCTCCGCTCGAGAAGATCTCGATGCTGTTCGGCAAGTTCGACGACGGCGTCCGCGAGTCCGGCCGCGACCCCCAGACGATGCCCAAGGTCCTCCAGCTCCACATGTCGTGGGCCGAGACCGACGAGGAGGCGCTCACGAACGCCATGACGGAGTGGCCCAACGGTGGCATGAAGTTCCCCAAGGCCGACATCCGCTCGCCGTTCGACTTCGAGCAGATGGCCAAGCTCGTGCGCCCCGAGGACTTCGAGGGACGGCTCGTCATCTCGTCCGACCCCGACGTGCACCGCGCCTACATCCAGAAGTTCGTCGACCTGGGGTTCGACCGCATCTACCTGCACAACGTGGGCCGCAACCAGCGCGAGTGGATCGACACGTTCTCGCGCGACGTCCTGCCGAAGCTCGTCCGATGACCGGCACGCCCGCCCCCCTGCCCGACGGCGCAGCCCGCCCCGGTCCCGAGGGGTCGCCCGGGCCGTGGCGCACCGAGGGTGACGAGACCCGCTTCACGGTCGTGGCGCCGTCGGGCATCGGGGAGATCTCGCCCGGGGACGACCTCGCGCGCATCGTCGGGGACGCGCTCGACCGCGAGGGCGGGCTGCGTGACGGGGACGTCGTGGTCGTGACGAGCAAGGTCGTGTCCAAGGCCGAAGGACGCGTCGTCGCGGCCGCCGACCGTGAGCAGGCCATCACCGACGAGACCGTGCGCGTCGTGGCGACGCGCCCGTACCCCGGGGGCGTGCTGCGGATCGTCGAGAACCGGCTCGGTCTCGTCATGGCCGCTGCGGGCGTCGACGCGTCCAACACGCCCGAGGGCACCGTGCTGATGCTGCCCGTCGACCCCGACGCCTCGGCGCGCGCGCTGCGGGCGGCGCTGACGGAACGGTTCGGGGCGAGGATCGGGGTCGTCGTGTCCGACACCGCCGGGCGTGCCTGGCGGGAGGGGCTCACGGACCTGGCGATCGGCGTCGCCGGGGTGGTCGCGCTCGACGACCTGCGCGGCGGCGTCGACTCCCACGGGCGCGAGCTGTCCGTGACCGTGACGGCCGTCGCGGACCAGATCGCGGCGGCGTCCGAGCTCGTGCGCGGCAAGGCCGCGGGACGACCCGTGGCCGTGGTGCGCGGGCTCGGACGGTTCGTGACCGACGACGACGGACCCGGCGCGCGCGTGCTCGTGCGTGACTCCGAGACGGACCTGTTCCGCGAAGGGTCCGCCGAGGCGTACGCGCGAGGAGTGACCGCGGGACAGGTCGCCGGCCGCGAGGCGATCGAACGGGTCGCCCACGAGGGCGGGTACGCCGACGGGTACCGCGAGGGGTTCGCGGAGGGGTTCCGCGAGGGGACGGGGAATCCGGTGCAGGGCTGATCCTCCGGTGGGGCGGTGGGCGTCGAAGACGGAGTTGTGGTCGTTCTGGGGCGGTTGACGACCTGAAGGTCGTGGTCGAGTGCGGGAAAGGTCGTGGTCGGTGGCGCAGGTTTTAGGGGCCGTATCCAGTGCAGGGGAGTCAGGGCTGACGGCGCTCGCTCACGCCGTCGGGGTCTCCGGCGACCTGCGCGACGAGCACGTCCGGTGGGAGCTGTACCAGGAGGCCCTGCGGCGGGGCGCGCTCGAACTGCTCCTTGCCACGGTCGTCGAGGACCCCGACCACACCATGGCGGCAGGGGCCGTCGTCGCGGCTCTCGAGCAGGTGCTCCCCGGTGAACGAGAACGATGGGTGACCGCCACCGCGGGCTGGTCGACCGCCGACTTCGTGGCGCGGCGGGCCGACGAGCTGGCCGTTCTGGAGCTCGTGTCGCGGACGGTCGGTGACGAGGGGCTGGTCGGCGACGAGGACGTCGGCGGCTGGTCCGACTGGCTGCAGCGGCGCGCGTCGGTTCCGGCGACCCGGTCCGCGGTCCTCGAGACCCTGGCGGCGAACGGTCGGACGCGCAGGATCCGGCTCCAGGCGGCCGAGGCGCTGGCGCGACGAGAGTGAGTGTGCCGGCCTCGTGATGGTCGGGCCCCTGGAGTGGGTGCGGGGCGCGACGAGGGTGAGTGTGCCGGCCTCGTGATGCGGGGACCCCTGGAGTGGGTGCGGGGCGCGACGAGGGCGAGTGTGCCGGCCTCGTGATGCGGGGACCCCTGGAGTGGGTGCGGGGCGCGACGAGGGTGAGTGTGCCGCTCTCGTGATGCGGGGACTCCTGGTGTCGAGCGGGGAGGGCGTGGGAAGTCGGGGCGCGCGGAGAGTCTGGGCTGGAGCGCGAGCCGGGCCGGTTGGCGTCGACTGTGCAGTTCGGGTGGTCGGAGTGGGGGTGTGGACGACCCGAACTGCACACTCGGTGAGCGGACCGTTCTGGTGGTTGTGTCCGGTCGCGGGTTGTGGGGGTCTCGGTGCCGAGGTCGGCGTTCCTCGGGCTCCGGCTGCTGGGTGGCAGCGGGTCGAGGCGTCGAGTGTGCAGTTCGGGTGGTCGGGGTGGGGGTATGGGCGACCCGAACTGCACACTCGGTGGTCGTAGTCGGGGTCGCGGTGCCGAGCATGCGGTTGGTCGGGTTTCGGGCTGATCGGGGCGCTGTCCGCATGGTCGGGAGTAGCCGCATGTTCGGCTCGGCTCGGTCGGGTCCGACCTGGCCTGGCCCGGCCCGACCTGGCCTGGCCTGGCCCGGCCCGACCTGGCCTGGCCTGGCCTGGCCCGGCCCGGCCCGGCCCGGTTGGGCTCGGCTCGGCCTGGTCTGGCTGCTGGCTGATGCGGTCGTGGTTGTTCGGTAGCGGGGTGGGTGGGGTGGTTGTCCACAGCCTGGGACGTGGGGTTTCGGTGGGGTGGTTTGACCCGTTAGGTTCCTTGGAGGTAGGGGGCGGTGTGGCCTTTTGCCGGGTACCTACCGAGGGGGCAGGGATGGGTTGGCAGGGGTTGGTCGTGCGTGGGTGGCGGGCTGTGGGGGTAGTGGGTTGGGAGGGGCCGGGGGGCGGTCTGGTTCCTGGTTCGGGTGTCCGACGGCGGAGGGGTGCGCTGGCGCTGATGGTGGGTGCGGTGCTCGCGGGTGTGGTGGTGGGGTGTTCGCCGGCTGGGCCGGTGGTGGAGTCCCCGGCGCCGGTGGTGAGCGAGGAGGTGGGCCCGAGCCCGTCGCTGACGCCAACCCCGACGCCGACGGGTCCGGTCAAGCCTGAGCGGCCGGCGGACATGGACCGGACCGACGAGGTCGGGGCTGCTGCGGCGGCGACGTACTTCCTGGAGCTGTACCCGTACGTCATGGCGACCGGCGATCTGACGGAATGGGACGCGATGACGTGGGCGGAGCTCTGCGGTTTCTGTACCGCGGTGCGTGACCAGGCGCAGGAGATCTCTCGTGATGGCAGCAGCTATGTCGGGGGCGCAGTCGATGCTGAGGTGATCAAGACCTACGCACTTGACGATCTTGTTGGCGGCTACCCCTTGGACGTCCAGGTCGCGATCGCGAGCGCGGTCCTCCTCGATTCGTCGGGCGTGGAACTCGATCGTCAGGAAGCCCAGTCCGACCCGTACCGCGTTGAGTTGATGCATGACGGCACCACATGGCGTCTTCTCACCGTTTCTACCGAGATGCCTGTCTCATGAGCCTCGCAGCCATGGTGAAGACGTTGACCACGTCAGCGTTACTCGGTGGGCTTCTTGCGGCGTCGAGTTCCATCGACTTCGACAGCAAGGCGGAAAGAGACTCAATCGACGTCAGGGCGGTCGATGTCTCTGCGGATGGGTCGGTGCATCGGCCGCGGAATGGGGATGGTTCGCTGGCGTCGGAGGAGTATCGGCGGATGCCTGCGTCGATCTGTTTCACGAACGACTTTCCCACGAGCAAGGGCCGGGTGGGGGCGTGTGCGTCGGGGGAGCGTGAGGGGGCGTTGGTCGCGGCGTGCGAGGCGGATCAGGTCGCGTTGGACCCGATCTTCCGGCAGACCTGGGTCAACAACCCGGACGGCACGATCAGTGACCTGTCCCGGTGGGAGCTGCAGGACCCGGCCAGTCCTGGGGACTGCCTGGCCGGGGTGGATCTGGTGCCGTTGGCTGAGGCGGAGTTCCAGCGGTTGACGATCGTCCCGTCGCCGGTCACGATCCAGCCGCCGGACGGGTGGACGCTGGTCAACGTCGAGACGATCACCTACACCAGCCCGGCGCCGCAGAGGTTCGCGACCGTGCTGCTGGGCATCCCGGTCACGATCGAGGCCACCCCGGACACCTTCACCTGGGACTACGGCGATGGCACCAGCCCGCGCGCCACGACCGATCCCGGCGCGCCCTATCCCCGTCACAGCGTCGCGCACGTCTACGAGGACGAGGCCGTGGCGACGATCACCTTGACCACGACCTGGTACGGGCGTTTCCAGATCACCGGCACCACCACCTGGACCTCCATCACCGGCGCCGCCACGACCACCACCACCGCCCCACCCCTGACCATCCACGAAGCCCGCACCCGCCTCGTCACCGAACCCCTCGACTGAACCCCAGCCGCCACCCGGCATCCAAGACACATCAACACCGAGACACATCCGCAACGAGGCGCTCCCGCACCGAGGGCGCACCCACACCAAGGCGCACACACGCACCGAGGCGCACCCGCCACCGAGACGCACACACACCGAGGCGCACCCGCCACCGAGGCGCACACACGCACCGAGGGCGCACCCACACCAAGGCGCACACACGCACCGAGGCGCACCCGCCACCGAGACGCACGCACACCGAGGCGCTCCCGCACCGAGGGCGCACCCCCGCCAAGGCGTACCCACAACGAAGCGCACCCACGAGCGACAGCGACCAGCATCTCGACACCGGCCCGCCCGCACAGGCGTCGCGCGCAATCCACTGGGCACCGAGGGGCGGTCGTCGCTATCGTTCCGGCATGCTTCCCGCCGACTGGATCCCGCACCGCCGACCCGACGACCGTGAGCACGTCGGCTGGATCCGTCCCGAGGGTGACGGCTGGGTGGCCGTCTCGCTCCTGGGGCACGACCTCACCGACCCGGTCGACTGGCTCGACGCCGAAGAGGCGCTCGACAGCACGGGGCTGTCGTGGCTCGCCGAGGTGTGGATGCTCGAGGACGAGGAGGGCGACCCGTTGCGGGTCCGCCTCGTCGAGGTCACCCCGGAGCGCGTCGTCGTCCAGACCGACGACTTCGGGGCGATCGACGCGCACGTCGTCCGGTACGAGCTGCCGTGGCCGGCGCCCGCACGCCTGCGACCGCGACGCGCCGACGACCCTGACGGACGAGTGCTCTTCGGTCCCGCCTGACGAGGTGGTCGAGCAGCCGGGCGGAGACGGACGTGCGGGCGTCAGTCCATGGTCGTGACGCCCTCGTAGAGGCCGAGCTGGTTGCCGTCGAGGTCCTCGAAGACCGCCCACCAGCTGGTCGGGCTGATCTGCGTCCTGGCCATGAGGGTCTTGCCGCCGAGCGAGCCGACCTGGGCGAGCGTGTCGTCGATCGAGTCGACCTCGACATAGCTGCGCGGGCTCGTGAAGCCCTCCTCGCGCGGCGCGAGCCCGCCGCCGCTGATCTGGTTGGGGGCCCGCCACATGGGGTACCCCTCGAAGCCGGGGACCTCGGCGATGTCCCAGCCGAACAGCCCGCTGTAGAACGTGCGGGCCGCCTCGGTGTCGCCGACGGGGATGTCGATGTGCGTGATGTCGCCGTGAGCCATGACAACTCCTCAGGGAGAACGGGCGAACGGACGCACGCCCGACCTCTCCCACGCTACGTCCGTCGAGCGCGACAGGCACCCGTCGGAGAAGGGGGAGCGACGCCGTCGCGCATCCGTTGGTGCCCGACGCGGCAACGAGACGGCTCAGCCCTTGGCGGCCCGCTCCGCCTTCGCCGCGGCCTTGGCCGCCTTCTTCGTCTCACGCACCTGGTCGAGCGAGTGCTGGTCGACGACGTCGGCGATGGAGCGTCGCGCGCCGTCCTCGCCGTAGACGCCCGCAGCCTCCCGCCAGCCCTCCGGCCGGACGCCGTACTGCTTGCCGAGGAGCGCGAGGAAGATCTTCGCCTTCTGCTCGCCGAATCCCGGCAGCGCCTTGAGCCGCTTGAGGACGAGCGGGCCGTCGGGGGCTGCGCCGTCCGGCCCGGGATCGGTCCAGATGCGGGTGACGTCGCCGTCGTACTCCTCATCGACGACCTGCGCCACGGCCTGCACGCGCCCGGCCATCGAGCCCGGATAGCGGTGGATCGCCGGGGGAGTGGCCGCCATGGCAGCGAACGGCTCGGGCTCGGCCGTCGCGATCCGGTGCACGTCGAACCCGCCCA
Source organism: Oerskovia sp. NPDC057915 (assembly GCF_042887685.1). Lineage (NCBI taxonomy): Bacteria > Bacillati > Actinomycetota > Actinomycetes > Micrococcales > Cellulomonadaceae > Oerskovia > Oerskovia sp. NPDC057915. Next base: position 59,978 of record NZ_JBHVOS010000009.1, read on the forward strand.
TGCGCTGGGAGATCTTGAGCGGCCCGGCGAACGCCGACTCCATGGTGACCTGCTGGTCCAGGAGCATGCCGATGAGCAGCGCGAACGGGTCGGTGGACAGCAGCTGGTCGGCTTCCGGGTCGCCGGTGAACCACAGGTCGGGTGCCATGTCCCCATCATGGCAGTCGGGTCGTGGTGGTGCCCGTGCGTCGGGCATCTTGTTTGACCATTGTCAAAGAGCAGCATAGGTTTGACTCATGTCAAACAATAGCGAGGTGAGTCGCCTCAGCCCCGACGAGCGTCGCGAGCAGATCCTGCGCGTCGCGTCCGCGCGCTTCGCCGAGCAGGGGGTCGACGCGGTCTCGGTGCGCGACGTCGCGCAGGAGGCCGGAGTGACCCGAGCGCTCGTCTACCACTACTTCCCGGGCAAGGACTCGCTGCTCGACGCCGTCCTGCGCCGCGAGGCCGAGGCCGTCCTGGCGGCCACCGCACCGCTGCCCGGGCGCAGCGCCCGCGAGAACCTCGAGCGTGCGCTGGGCGCGTACCTCGACCACTTCTCCGCGAGCAGCGGCCAGCTGCGCGACCTCTACGCCCCGCACGCCTCGGCGCCCGCGCTGGTGCACGAGCTCGCCGCCGCGAACCATCTGGTCCAGGTCGAACGGATCCTGTCCTACCTCGACCTGGCCGACACCGCCCTGTCCCGCCTCGCGGTCGGCGGGTGGCTGGGGTTCGTCGAGGAGGTCGCGCGCGAGAGCGGTGGCGGCGCGACGGTCCCGCGCGAGCAGGTCCTCCTGCTGTGCCTGCGCGCGCTGAGCGTCGTGACCGGCGCGCCGCTCGCCCTCGGGACGGACGAGGAAGACACCACGGAACCATCGACCAAGGAGAGCAGCTCATGAAGATCGTCGTGCTGGGTGCCACCGGCAACCTCGGGTCACAGGTCGTCGAGCAGGCCGTCGCGGCGGGCCACGAGGTCGTCGCGTACGCGCGACGCCCGGAGGCCGTGCCGACCCGTCCGGGCGTGAGCGTCGTCGGAGGTGCCCTCGACGACTCCTCCGCGTTGGCCGACGCCGTGCGCGGCGCAGACGTGGTCGTGTCCGCCGTGGGCGGGCCCGCCAAGGACAGGACCTTCATGCAGCGGGTGCTGCCCACGATCGTCGCCGGGCTCGAGGAAGCGGGCGTCGACCGGTTCGTGCTGGTCTCGGCGTTCGGCGTGGGTGACACCGCGACCAAGGCCTCCTGGTTCGCGCGCCTGGTCTACCGCACGGTCATCTCCGCGATGTTCGCGGACAAGGCCGCGTCCGAGGCGATCCTGCCGACGTCGCCGCTCCGGTGGACGATCGCCTGTCCCGTCAACCTCAAGGACGCCCCCGCGCTGGCGAGCGAGACCGTCAAGCCGCTCGACGAGGTCGGTGCGGTACCCGGCCTGCCGACCCTGCCGTTCGCGAACGCGGGCAGGGCGCTCGTGGAGATCGCCTCGAACCCTGAGTACGTGGGCGAGCGGGTCCTGGTCACGACACCGACCGGCTGGCGGGCCGCGTCGCGCTGATCCTGGCAAGTCGCCCGGCGATCCTGGCAAGCCGCCCGGCCCCGTCGCGGCAAGCCGCCCGGCCCCGTCTGCCCGACCCGCCCGTCCCCGACGGGCAGGCGTGCCCCGGCCTCAGCGGGGTGGCCCCACCCGCCCGTCGAGGAACTCGTCCACCCGTAGCCCCCGCAGCGCGACCCGGATCACGGCGGGCACGAGCCGCAGCCCGTCGTCCCCGTGCAACCGCCGCAGGTCGTCGACGACGTAGCCGTGTCCACCTCGCGTGAGCCCGAACAGCCCGACCGCCTCGACGTTCCTGAGCCAGTCGACGTCTGCGCCGTACGTCAGGGCGATGACCACACGGACCTCGCGCGCGCCGGTCGAGGGTGGTTCGCGGAAAGCCATGACGGGCGTCGCGAAGGGGCGGCCGGTGCGGCGGCCGTGGTGGTGGACCGTCGCGAAGGGCGGCACGCGCGACGAGACGCGCAGCACGAACGGGTTGAGGAACCGCCGGTTGGTCCGGGCGATGACGTGCGGGATGGGCATGTCAGCCATGGTGCGCGCGACCGTGCGTCGCGGCCACCGCGCGGCGCACCATCGAGCCGCTCGTCGAGCACGACGTCTCGCGCACCCGAGCACGACCTTGTGGTCGTCACGACCGCCATGTCGACCGAAACCTCGTTCTCGGCACCGACGAGCCGCCCGGAGACCCGCTCACGCCGCCCCCGCCCGTTCCCGGTGCGCCGTCGGGCTCATCCCGCGTACCCGCGTGAACGCGGCGCTCAGCGCGAACGGCGTCCCGTACCCGACCTGCCGGGCCACGGAGCCGACGGTCGCACCGGGCTCCAGCAGGAGGTCGGCCGCGAGGGTCAGCCGCCACCCGGTCAGGTAGCTCATGGGGGGTTCGCCCACGAGCTCGGTGAAGCGGCGGGAGAACGCGGCTCGCGAGAGTCCCACCGTCCGCGCGAGCGACTCGACGGTCCAGGGCCGGGCCGGGTCGTGGTGCATGAGCCGCAGCGCGTGCCCGACCACGGGGTCGGCGTCGGCGCGGTACCACCCGGGGGCGTCGCCGCTGTCGAGCCAGGCGCGCAGGGCGCCGATGAGCAGGATGTCGAGGAGCCGGTCGAGCACGGCCTCCTGACCGGGCCGGTCCTGGGAGACCTCGCGCGCGAGCAGGGACACGAGGTCGGCGTCCAGGTCGCCGCGGCGCAGCACGAGCAGCGGTGGCAGCACGCTCAGCAGCCGACCGCCGACCTCGCCGTCGAGCGGGTACGTCCCGGTGAGCAGCACGGTCGGCCCGTCGGGGTCGTTGCCCCAGGTCCGCACGCCGAGGTCCACGAGCGGCGAGGGCCCGTCCCCGAGGGCGCGGCAGGCCCCGACGGCGTCGCTCACCATCTGCGGCGGCGTCCCGGGGGAGTCGGCCACGGTGTAGTGGCGTGGCCCGCGCACGAGCGCGACGTCGCCCTCCCCGAGGTGCGCCTCGAGCGGTGGTTCGTCGGTGCCCTGCCCGGCGTCCATCCCGATCCATGCCTCCCCGCGCACGACGGGAACGAGCGTGAGCGGCGCCTCGTCCTCGATGCGCAGGGACCACGGTGGCGCGAGGAGCGAGCGCAGCAGGAAGGCACCCCGTGCGCGGGGTCCGTCGAGAAGGCCGGCGACAGCGTCCATGCCTCGACGGTACGCCGCCCGGCCGCGCGACGGAAGACGGATGGACATGCAGACGAGCCGATCGGCCATGGAACGTCTCGTCGGGTGCCGGTTGACTCGAACCACGGAAACACCCCTGCACCACATCGACCTCAGGAGACCGACATGACCACGCACCAGCCCCTCCCTCCCCGTCCCGGCACGGACGCCACGTCCGGCGCCGACGGCCCCACCGCCGCGCCTCTCGTCGCCGTCGTCGGCGCGACGGGCAAGTCGGGCCGCCGGGTCGCGGCCCGCCTGACCGCGGCAGGCGTCCCGGTCCGTCCCGTCTCGCGCAGCACCGCGGTGCGCCTCGACTGGGACGACCCGGCCACCTGGGCGCCCGCGGTCGAGGGGGCCGACGCCGTCTACGTCGCCGTCGCTCCCGACCTCGCGGCCCCCGGGACCCCGGAGGTGGTCGCCGGCTTCGCCCGCGTGGCCGCCCGTGCGGGTGTCCGGCGACTCGTCCTCCTCTCGGGCCGTGGCGAGCCCGAGGCTCAGCGCGCCGAGCAGCTCGTCGCCGAGGTCTTCCCCGCGCGGACCGTCGTGCGGTGCGCGTGGTTCGCGCAGAACTTCAGCGAGAGCTTCCTGCTGGACCCCGTGCTCGACGGCGTCGCCCCGCTCCCGGTCTCGGACGTCGTCGAGCCGTTCGTCGACCTCGAGGACGTGGCCGAGGTCGCGGTGGCGGCGCTGACCGAGCCGGGCCACGAGGGGCGCGTCTACGAGCTCACGGGTCCGCGGCTGCTGACGTTCGGCGAGGCGCTCGCGGAGATCGGCGCGGTGAGCGGGAGGGAGGTCCGGCTCGAGACGGTCACGGGCGAGGAGTTTGCGGTCGGTCTGTCCGCGGCGGGCCTCCCGTCCGACGTCGTCGACCTCGTGCGGTACCTCTTCGAGGAGGTGCTCGACGGACGCAACGCGCACCTGGCCCCCGGAGTCCGCGAGGCACTCGGGCGCGAGCCGCGGGACTTCGTCGAGTTCGTCCGTCGTGAGGCTGCCGCCTGGGCGGTGCCGTCCGGGTTCCCGGCCGTGCCGGCCGGCACGTTCTCCGAGGTGCGCTGATGGACGCGCTCGGTGCCCTCGGGTGGGCCGTCGTCGCGGCGGCGGTCGGCTGCGCGCTGGTCGGGGGAGTGCTCTTCGCGTTCTCGACGTTCGTCATGGCGGGTCTGCGGTCGGTCGCGCCGGAGATCGGTGCGGCCGCGATGGCCTCGATCAACCGGCACGCGACCAAGGTGCCCTTCGGCTCGCTCCTGCTCGTGACGACAGGGCTTGTGACGGTCCTCGGCGTCCTCGCCGCGACGCGCCTGGGCGATGCGGGGATGCCGCTCGTCCTCGCCGGGACGGTCGTCTACCTCGTGGGCGGGATCGGCGTGACCGCGGCCGTCAACGTCCCGCTCAACGACCGCCTCGAGGCCGCCGATGTGGCGGCCTCGACCTCGGGTCGATGGTCGGGCGAAGCCTCACCCTCAGGTGGAGGGTCGGGTGGAGTGAGGGTTCGCCCCTCGAGCCCGACGGCGGAGCGCGACCAGGTCTGGCAGGTCTTCCTCGGGCGCTGGGTCGCCTGGAACCACGTGCGGACGGGTGCGTGCGTGGTCGCCGCGCTGCTCCTGACCCTGGGACTGGTGACGCGCCTCGTGGGGTGAGCGGCGCCGTCGGGCCGGGGCGTCGGGTGCGGAGACCAGAGACCATGTCCGGGGGCTCCGCACCCGACGGCCGGAATAGCCGCTCCCGCGCCGGGGTTTGCCCCGGTATGAGCGAACAGAGCTGGGGCGACGACGCCACGATCCGCACGGTCCTCGCGGACACCGAGACCTGGGCCGTGGTGGGCCTGTCGAACAACTCGGCCCGGGCGGCCTACGGGGTGGCGCAGCTGCTCCAACGACAGGGCAAGCGGATCGTGCCCGTCCACCCGGCGGCCGAGACGGTGCACGGCGAGCAGGGGTACGCCTCGCTCGCCGACATCCCGTTCCCGGTCGACGTCGTGGACGTGTTCGTGCGCTCCGACCTCGCGGGCGAGGTGGCGGACCAGGCGGTGCAGGTCGGCGCCCGGGCCGTCTGGTTCCAGCTCGGCGTGGTGGACGAGGACGCGTTCGACCGAGTGCGGGCGGCAGGCCTGGACATGGTCATGGACCGCTGCCCCGCGATCGAGTGGCCGCGCCTGGGCCCGAGCGTCCCGGCCCAGGGCTGAGGGGGCGACGTGACCGCGATCGACGTGGCCACACCGGTGGGGGCGCGCGCGTCCGAGCGTCTCGACGAGGACCTCGTCGTGTGGCTCACGACGGTCGACCCGACCGGCACCCCGCAGCCGACACCGGTCTGGCAGCTGCGCACCGGCGACGACGTGGTGATCCTCAGCGAGCCGCGCAAGGCCAAGCTGCGCAACGCCGCCGCCAACCCGCGTGCTGCCCTGCACTTCAACGCGACCGCCACCGGGTGGGACGTGCAGGTGCTCACGGGGCGCCTCGTCCTGGACCCCGACGGGTTGAGCGACGACGAACGCTCGCGCTACGACGCGAAGTACGCCCGGTCCATGGCGGACCTCGGGATGAGCCCGGCGCAGTTCCACGCGGCGTACTCGCAGGTCCTGCGCTTCACGCCAGAACGCCTGCGCGGTTTCTGAGGTGCGATCGCGTCCGCCGAGAACGGGTCTGAGGTCGCCCTGAGGCGCTCGACGGCCTCAACCCCGTTCTCGGCACCACAAGGGACACGGCAGGGTCAGTCGCCGAAGACCAGGACCGGGCGGCCCGTGCGCGGGTGCGTCAGCACGTCGCAGCGGACCCCGTAGACCGGCTCGATCACCGCGGGCACCAGCACGTCCCGCACCCCGCCCGCGGCGACGACACGCCCTTCCGCGAGAACCACGACGTGGTCGCACGAGGCGGCCGCGAGGTTGAGGTCGTGCAGTGCCGCGAGCACCGTGACGCCGTCGGCCGCGAGCTTGCGCAGCACGGTCATGGCCGCGAGCTGTGCCGCGATGTCGAGGTGGTTGGTGGGTTCGTCGAGCAGCAGCAGCGCGGGGTCCTGAGCGAGCGCGCGGGCCATGTGCACGCGCTGGCGCTCGCCGCCGGACAGCGTCGCGAGCGACCGGTCGGCGAGGTCCTCGACGCCGGCCCGGACCAGGGCCTCGTGCGCCACGGCCCGGTCGGCCTCGGTGTCCCCGGCCAGCAGCGAGCGGTGGGGGATGCGGCCGAGCAGCACGGCGTCGAGCACCGAGATCGGCAGGTCGGTCGACGCGTCCTGCTCGACGAGCGCGAGGCGGCGTGCCCTGCGTCGGCGCGGCATGCCCAGCAGGTCCTCGCCGTCGAAGCGGATCTCGCCCGCGTCCGGGACCTGCGTGGCCGCGATCGCGCGCAGCAGCGTCGACTTCCCGGACCCGTTCGGCCCCAGGAGGCCGCTCACAGCCCCCGGAGGGGCGGTCACGTCGACCCCGTCGAGGATCAGCCGCGCACCGGCCGACCACGAGACGCGCGCGGCGTCGAGGCCGTGCTCCGCCGCCCGCGCGCCCGCCGCCCGCGCGCCCGCCCGCGCGCCCGCGGACCCGTCGCGTCTGCTCGCCACCGTGTCGTCGCCGGTCGTCGCCGTGCTCACAGGGCCCGCCTCCCTCGCCACAGGATGATCGCGAAGACGGGCGCGCCGATCGCGGCCGTCAGGATGCCCACGGGCAGCTCGCGCGGGGCGAAGATCGTGCGGGCGAGCGTGTCGGCCCACACGAGGAACGAGCCGCCGAGCAGTGCCGCGAGGGGCAGCAGCACGCGGTGGCGTGCCCCGGTCAGGAGCCGGACGGCGTGCGGCAGGATCAGCCCGACGAACCCGATCGCCCCGGACACCGAGACGAGGGCGCCCGTGAGCAGCGCGACCCCCACGAGCAGCAGCCAGCGCGTCCTGTTCACCGCGACGCCGAGGCCCGCGGCGGCCGTGTCGCCGAACGTGAACGCGTCGAGCACCGACCCGGTCGACGCGAGCAGCGTCCCGAGGACCAGCACGGCGCCGCCCGCGATCGCGACCGACGTCCACGTGGCGCCCGCGACCGAGCCCATGAGCCAGGAGAGGATCTCGCGGTAGGAGTCGCCGGTCGCGGACCAGAAGATGATGAACGACGTCGCCGCGGCCGCGAGCTGGCTCACCGCGAGACCGGCGAGCACGGTCCGGGTCGGGGTGATGGCCCCGAGCGATCCCGCGAGCCCGAGCGCCGCGACCAGGGCCAGGACCGCGCCACCGAACGCCGCGACGGGCAGCAGGACGCTCACGCCGAGGACCAGCACGAGGACCGCGCCGAGCGACGCGCCCGACGAGAGCCCCAGCAGGTACGGGTCGGCGAGCGGGTTGCGCGTGAGGGACTGCATGACGGCCCCGCAGATCGCGAGCCCGGCCCCCACTGCCGCTGCGGTGAGGACGCGCGGCAGGCGCAGCTGCCACACCATGCCGTCCTGCAGCAGGGGCAGCGGGTCGAGTCCGAGCAGCCCGCCGAGCCCGACGTGCGTCGCGACCGAGCGCCACACGTCGCCCCACGTGAGGTCGGCGGGGCCGATCGTCACGGCGACCACGACGCTCACGACGAGCGCGACCGACGCCCCGGCGAGCCACCACGGGGTGGCTCGCCGACGGCCCGCCGGCCGCCCGGCGGGTGCGTGGACCGCCGGTGGTTCGGCGCTCCTCACGGGAACGAGGGTTCGCACGGGGTCCGGACTCCTCAGGGGACGGTGATCGCCGCGAGCTGCGCGCCGAGGTCCTTGACGGCGTCGACGTTGCGCACACCGGCCTCGGTCGCAGGGAACGGCACGGTCAGGAAGCGGTCGCCCTGCACGGCCGTGAGGTTCGCGGTCGCGGGGTTGGCCTTGAGCGCGTCGATCTTCGACTGCGCCGTGTTCCAGGCGGAGTCGACGAGGACGATCACGTCGGGGTCGGCCGCGATGACCTCCTCGAACGAGAACGGCGTCCACGTGTCCTGGACCGAGGCGGCGATGTTCTCGAGCCCGACGGCGTCCATGATCATCTGCGGGGCGCCGATCCCGGCCCCGACGTAGGGGATGTCCGAGCCCGAGGAGTACCACAGCGCCGTGAGCCCGCGGTCGTCGGCCTCCAGCGCGTCGAGCTCGGCGCGCTGGGCCGCGACGAGGTCCTCGGCCGTCCCGGCGACGTCGAAGATCTCGCCCGCCTCGGTGATCTCGGCGAACACGTCGTCGAACGTCAGGGGGTTCGGCTTGTACGCCTCGGCCTTGCAGGCCGAGGGGGAGACGTAGGTCTGGACGCCGAGCTGCTGGAGGGTCGTGCGGTCGCCCGCGCCCTCGGCCGTGAGGTTCGACTCCCAGCCCGCGTACACGAGGTCGGGAGCGAGCGTCAGCACGGCCTCGGCGCCAGGGACCTTGTCGGAGAGGGGCGTCGCGACGGCCGGGAGGTCTGCTGCGGTGCCGGCCCACTGCTCGGCGACGGGGCCGTCGGGGAAAGCGGTCCCCACGAGCCGGTCGCCCAGCCCGAGCGCGAGCATCATCTCGGTCGTGCTCGACTTGATCGTCACGACCTTGCGCGGCGCGGCGTCGAACGTGACGTCGAACCCGCAGTTGTCGAGGGTCAACGGGTACGTCGTGGACGAGGCCTCCGTGGTGCCGGAGGGCGCTTTGCTCGGCTCGCCGGACGCGAGCTCCTGACCGCCCGCGCACCCGGCCAGGGCGAGAGAGGAGGCGAGGACGAGCGCCGTCGTCGGGCCTGCGCGCAACGAGCGGCGCGAGGGGCGGACGGACGGTCGGGCAGGGCGCAGCGTGGGCACGGCACTCCAGGTCGGGAGGTCGCCTGCCGGTGCAGGGCACGGCGGCGCGGCGAGATGCGAGAGGGTAGGGCGCCACAATCCGCGACGAGGATCCGCGGTCCAAGCACGGGCCGCTGCGGCGAGCCAAGCGCGGCTCGCGATCCGTGTCCCAGCCTAGTAGGTCGGCGGGCGGGTGGTGCGACGGTTCAGCGGTCGGCGAAGCGTGCGGTGCTCCCGCGGGGACCTGCCAGGCCGGGCGGTCCTACAGTGGGCACATGAGCCCGACGGCGGAGCCCACCTCTCCCGGCACCCCCGGCCGCGCGCCCCGGGGGCGGGGCGGGCGCACCGACCCGGCACACCTGTGGGCGCCCCTGCTGGGGATCGCCTCGGCCCTCGGGGCGTTCGCGGTGGCCGAGCTCGTCGCCCTCGTCGTGGGGGCGGGGTCGAGCCCCGTGCTCGTCGTGGGTGCCGGCGTCGTCGACAGGGTCCCGCCCTGGCTCAAGGACTTCGCGGTCGAGACGTTCGGGACCGCGGACAAGACCGTGCTGATCCTCGGGATCGTCGTCGTGCTGGCCGTCGCGGCGGTCGCGGCGGGGATCCTCGAGACGCGGCGACCGCCGTGGGGGACCGTGCTGCTCGTGGCGGTCGGCGCCGTGGGCGTCCTGGCCGCCGTCACGCGACCCGACGCGACGCCCCTGTGGGCGCTGCCGACCGTGGTGGGGGTCGGCGTCGGAATCATGCTGCTGCGGACGGGAGCGGCGCGGCTGCGGGCCTGGCGCGGCTCGGCGCTCACCCCCCTCACGGCCCCGACCGCAGAGCCCGAGACCCCGCTGAGCGCGGCCCGTCGGCGCGAGGCGCTCGACCGCCGGTCGTTCCTCGTCCTCGTGGGCCTGACCACGGCGACCGCGCTCGTGGTCGGCGGTGCGTCCCGCATCCTGTCCGCAGGGTCGCGCGCACTGACCGCCGCGCGCGACGCGATCCGCCTCCCGGCCCCGGCCGGACCGGCCGTCGTCGTCCCCGCGGGCGCGAACCTCGACGTGCCCGGCCTCACGCCCTACGTGACGCCCAACGACGCGTTCTACCGCATCGACACGGCCCTGCGCGTGCCCGAGGTGAACCCGGACGACTGGCGGCTGCGCGTCGTCGGGCTCGTCGAGGAGGAGGTCGAGATCTCGTTCGACGAGCTGCTCGCGCTGCCCCTCGTCGAGCACGCGACGACCCTGACGTGCGTGTCCAACCAGGTGGGCGGGGACCTCGTCGGCAACGCGGTGTGGCTCGGGCACCCGCTGCGCGACCTCCTCGCCCGGGCACGGCCGCACGCCGACGCCGACATGGTCCTCTCGCGCAGCGCGGACGGCTGGACCGCGAGCACGCCGCTCGACGTGCTGACGGACCCGGACCGGGAGTCGCTCCTCGCGGTCGGCATGAACGGCGAGCCGCTGCCGCTCGCGCACGGCTTCCCCGTGCGGATGGTCGTGCCGGGGCTGTACGGGTACGTGTCGGCGACCAAGTGGGTCGTCGAGCTCAAGGTCACGCGCTTCGCCGACGACGTCGCCTACTGGTCGACGCGCGGCTGGTCGCAGCGCGGGCCGATCAAGATGTCGTCGCGCATCGACGTGCCGCGCTCGGGTGCGTCGGTCGCCCCGGGAGCCGACGGGGACGTGGTCGTCGCGGGCGTCGCGTGGTCGCAGCACACGGGGATCGCAGGCGTCGAGGTGCGGGTCGACGAGGGGGAGTGGGAGCGGGCGGAGCTCGCGGAGACGGTCTCGGCCGACACCTGGCGCCAGTGGTCCTGGAGATGGGCGTCGCCAGAGAAGGGCCGCCACGACCTCGCGGTGCGGGCGACCGACGCGGACGGGACCGTCCAGACGTCCGTCAAGGCACCGCCCGCCCCGGACGGGGCGAGCGGCATCTACTCGATCGGCGTGACCGTGGCCTGAGCCGCCGTCCAGCATGCGAGAGGCTGCGCGGTCGGCGTCGGGCGTGGCGTGGGGCGTGGCAAGGTAGGGACGTGACGATCTCGCAGACCACGCCCTCGACCTCCACCGACGCGTCCACCGACGCGTCCGCCGCTGCGGACACGCCTGAGCAGACCATGCGAGCCGTGGTCACCGGTGCCTCGTCGGGCATCGGCGCGGCGACCGTGCGACGCCTGCGCGCCGCGGGGTGGGACGTCGTCGCGTTCGCGCGCCGTGCGGCCCTGCTCGACGCGCTCGCGGTCGAGACGGGCGCGCACCCCGTGGTCGGGGACGTCACGGACGACGACGACGTCGCGCACCTCGTGCGCGAGGCCGAGGCCCGCGGCCCGGTCCACGCGGTGCTCAACATCGCGGGCTTCGCGAGCGGGACCGACCCCATCGACGCGAGCGACCTGGACCGCTGGCGCGCCATGTTCGAGACGAACGTCCTGGGTACCGTGCGCGTGACCAAGGCGTTCCTGCCCGCGATCCGCCGGGCGGGCTTCGGCACGGTCCTGGTCCTGACCTCGACCGCGGGGCACGACGCGTACAGCGGCGGGTCGGGCTACGTCGCGACCAAGCACGCCCAGGCCGCGGTCGCCGAGACCCTGCGGCTCGAGCTCAACGGCGAGCCCGTCCGGGTCCTGGAGGTCGCGCCCGGGATGGTCCGCACCGAGGGGTTCTCCCTGACCCGGTTCGACGGCGACCAGGCCAGGGCCGACGCGGTGTACGACGGCGTCGAGGCGCCGCTGACCGCCGACGACGTGGCCGACGTCGTGACGTTCGCCGTGACCCGGCCCCAGCACGTCGCGATCGACACGCTCGTGCTGCGGCCCGTCGCGCAGTCGTCCACGACGCTGCTGGCCCGCGGCCCCCTCATGACACGGAGCTGACGTCCTGCCGTCCGGGGCTGAGCGCTGCCCGTGGCCCGCTCGTGCCCCGGGTGGATGGGGGCGGGCGCTGCGCGGGGCTGAATGCTGTGCGGGCCGAGCGCTGCACGAGGCCGGGCGCGGGAGCCTGCGCCTCCAGGCGCTGGGACGCGCTTGTCGGTGCGGGCCCGGGCTGGCATGATGACGCCCGTGATCCCTGCCGCGCACCCTCTGAGCACCCGCGTGCTCCCGGTGCGCCCGCGGGCGGTCCGCGCGTCGAGCTGTTGTTGAGGGCTCGCTGACGCTCCAGCAGCGTGCGACCTGGTGTCAGCGAGCAGTGCCACGCCCCTCCCTCGGTATGAGGGCGTGATGGTCACCGATCAGTTCCCCGGGCCTGGTCGGTCTGCCCTCGTGAGCACCCGCCTCGACTCCAGGACCTCCCATGAACCTCGCTCTGATCGCCCACCCGTTCGCCGTGACCGGGGACGTCGACCCCCTCGGCCACCTGGTCGCCCACGACCCGTGGTTCGCCGCGGCCTCACGGGGCGCGGCGCCGTCGGCGTCCCCCGTCCCGACGGCGCAGCCCGGCCCGGGCAGCGCGCTCACCATCGAGTGGCTCGTCGCGCGCGACATCGACACCTACCGGGCACGGCGCGGCGGGTCCTCGCACGGTGGGTCGGCGACCGGGCGCTGACCTTCCGGCCCCGCGGAGCGACGGCATCGCGACGGCCTTGCCGCCGACGTCACGCCGCGGCACGCACTGCAGCGGGTGAGGTCATGCGCAGCCCTGGCAGGTTCCGCCGCGCGATCAGCCACTCGGCGATCACGACGTTCGGCAGCCAGCACAGGAACGCGACCGGCGCGTAGGCGGTCTCGAACAGCAGTCCCGGGTCGGCGTCGGGACCCGCGAACGGCGTCTGGACGGCCACGAGGACCCCGACCCACAGGCGCAGCGTCACGGCCGCGTAGGTCAGCGCGAAGCAGCGGATCATCCACGCCTGGTGCTCGGCGACACGGCCCGCACGGATGGCGCGGTACGCCTTCCAGCCCGTCCACGCCCACAGCACCGCGAGCGTCCCGAACCCGAAGAACCCGAGGAAGGCGACCGAGCTCGCGGTCGAGATGACGAGGCCGGTGAGCGCGCCGACACCCACTCCGACCAGGTAGACCCGGCCCAGCACGCGATGCAGGCGCGGGGCGCGGCGGCGCCAGCGGGAGACGAACTGCAGCGGTCCGACCAGGAGCGCGACCCCGGCGAACGCGATGTGCAGGTAGAACGCGAGCTGGATCGCGGGCGGGCGGTTCGCGAACGTCGACGCGAGCCCCGTGTCGTCCTGGGCCAGCTCGTCGAGCGTCGCGCCCGTGTAGGAGGTGAGCAGGACCGCAGCCATGGCGATCGAGCTGAGCGCGACCCAGACGAGGCCCGGCCGGAAGCGACGGGCGCGCCCCGCAGGACCGGTCGGTCGCGGGGGACGGTCGGTACGGGTGGGCCTCGTGCGGCCGGGTGCGGTGGTGGCGCCGGGGGAGGCCGTCGCCTCGGAGGGAGTGGGCATCGTCGCCTCGTTCTCGGGTCGGGGTGCGGGGCGGGTGGACGGGCCGGCGGGCCCTCGCCCTTCGACTCCAGCGTCCCGTCCCGCGCGCTCCCGGCGACAGGGGGGAGTCCCCCCGGAAACCTGGCGGTCCGCCCCCGCCCCTCGCGTGCCCGATCCTGCACCCCGGTCCAGCAACCCACCCGGGGGGCTCACACCAGTGCGCGGACCTCGCTGTAGCCGTCGGGCAGGACGGCGGGGGCCGAGGCGTCCCCGCCGAAGACGCGCGTGGCGCCCGGGGCCTGCGACCAGGCGCTCCACCCGGGAGCGCCCTCGCGGACGAGGGTGACGGCCGCGCCGTGCAGCTCGACCGCCAGGGCCCGGGGCGGGTCGTCGCCCGCGATGAGGTCCACCTTCTCGGCGTCGAGGCAGTCGAACCAGAACGGCACGTCGAGGCAGTGCGCGGCCCAGCCGAGCCTCGGGGACGCCCACGAGAAGCGGTAGACCCAGGTGGGGTGGGCGGCGCGGGCCTCGGCGATCCGGACGATCGGCGCGCGGAACATGCTGTCGGTCAGGAAGCGGCCGAGCACGGCCGCGGTGCCCTTGCGGCGCTGGGCCTTGTTCGCGGCGAGGTACGCCGTGCGCCGCGCGCGGTCTCCGAGGAGCTTGCCGAGCACGATCGAGGCGGGCAGGAAGCGCAGCTTGTTCTTCGCGGCGTCGGTCGCCATCGTGAACTCGTCGTCGGTCGCGCCGAGCACGAGCGGCTTGTCCCCGCCGACCCCGGCACGCAGGGAGTCGAGCGTCGGCCGCGTGATCAGGTCACCGTCGATCATCGGCCCCCACGGCAGGCCGTCCTTGAGCATCGCCGCCACGCCCGCCATCGGGTCGAGGCCGTCGGGGTTGGAGGCCTCGTCCTGCAGCTCGAGGACGCGGGTCTCGGGGAGAGACGCGAAGCCGTCCCGTGTGGGCTCGACCCCGGCGAGGCGGGCGAGAGTGTCGGCGAAGGTCTTCGCGCGAGCCTCGGACACGTCGCCCACGGCGCCGGACAGGCACCACACCGACCGGAACAGGTGCTGCGCCGACGGCATGCCCAGCAACGTCAGCACGGCGCCGCCACCGGCGGACTGCCCGGCGAGCGTGACGCGCCCGGGGTCGCCGCCGAACGCCGCGACGTTGCGCTGGACCCAGTCCAGGGCCAGCAGCCAGTCCCGCACGCCGCGGTTGGACGGCGCGCCCTCGATGCGCCCGAACCCGTCGAAGCCGAGGCGGTAGGAGACCGAGACGGTCACGACGCCGTCGCGGTTGAACGAGCGTCCGTCGTACCAGGGGCTCGCCGGGGATCCGGCCGTGTAGCCGCCGCCGTGGATGTAGACGAGCACCGGGAGGGCCGCGTCGGGCGTCCCGGGAGCGGGCGTGCACACGTTGACGTTCAGGGTCGAGTCGCCGGGGATCGACGGCTCCGGGATCAGCGTGATCTCGGCGAGCTGCTTGCGCTGCGGCGTCGCGCCGAGCTCGGTCGCGTCCCGCACGCCCTCCCAGGGGGCGACCGGGACGGGGGCCTCGAAGCGCAGAGCGCCGACGGGGGCCTCGGCGAACGGGATGCCGAGGAACGCCGCGGAGGTCTCGCGCCAGACGCCTCGGACCTGCCCGGTGTCGATCGTGACGACGGGGCCGTCCAGGGTGGGGTCGGTCGCCTCGGTGTCGGTCACGGGGGTGCTCATGCGGTCGTGCTCCGTTCGGGGGAGAGGGCCCCGAGGGAGACGAGCAGCCGCTCGAGCTCGGAGGCCATGTCGATGGTGGGGTCCTGGAGCCACAGGGTCTGGAGCCCGTCGGCGGCGGCGGTCAGGACGAGGGCGAACGAGGCGGTGTCGAGGTCGGCGGGGTATCGCCCGGTGCGCTTGCCCTCGGCGACGAGCTCCGTGAACAGCCCGTCCATCGCTGCGCGGCGCTCGGTGAAGAACTGGTGGGCCGGGTGGTCGTGGTCGCTGGCCTCCGCGTTGAGTCGCGTGTAGAGCTCGACGAGCCCCGGGACCTCGGCGTTGTGCCGCATGACCTGCAGGAAGATCCGGATCGGGTCGGCGTCGGACTCGATGCGGTACGTCTCCAGGTCGATCTCGTCGCGCTTGCGCAGGATCGCGGTGAACAGCTCGTCCTTGCTGTCGAAGTAGTGGAGCAGGCCCGCCTGGCTGAGCCCGACCGCCTCGGCGAGCTCCTTGACCGACGCGCCGCGGTATCCCTCGCGTGCGATCACGTCGAGCGCCGTCGTGAGGATCTCCTCGCGCTTGGCGATGCCCTTCGCATATGAACCCCGTCGTGCCATGCGTCGACCCTAGACGCAGACCCTTGCCCTTTCAATACCGAGTGCCATACTGTTTTCGCGACGCTCAAGGATGAGCGCCTGTCCGACGAAGGATCCGCCATGACACTGCCGTCAGATTCCGCCGCCCCGGCCCCGGCTCCGGTCCCCGTGCCGGCCCTTGCGCCCGCCCTTGCACCGGCACTTGAGTCGCCGACCGACGTCTTCGCCGACGCCGAGGGCTTCATCGAGGAGGCCTCGGGCCAGGACGATCCGCCCCCGCTCGTCACCGGCACCCCCAAGCGCCTGCTCGGCTGGATCGTCCCCGCCAACTTCTCGGTCTTCATGATCTGGGGAGCCGTCGGCGGGCTGCTGATGCCCCTCCAGGTGCAGTCGCTCGGTGAGGCCGACAAGGTCGGCAACCTGGCCGTCGTCGGCACGTTCGGCGCCCTGGCCGCGCTGCTCGCCCAGCCGATCGCGGGCCAGATCTCGGACCGCACCCGCAGCCGGTTCGGTCGGCGTGCGCCGTGGCTCGTGCTGGGCGCCCTCGTGGGCGGTCTGGGTCTGCTGGCCATGGGCTTCGCGAACAGCCTCGTGGGCATCGTCATCGGCTGGGTGGTCGTCCAGATCGCCTACAACTTCGCGCAGGGACCGCTCAGCGCGATCATGCCGGACCGCGTCCCGCGCGCGCTGCGCGGCACGTTCGCCGCCCTGTCGGGGCTCGGCCTCATGCTCGGCGCGCTCGGCGGTTCGGTCCTCGGGGCGCAGTTCGCGGGCTCGATCCAGCTCGGCTACCTCGTCTTCGCGGGCTTCACGCTCGTCGTGCTGACGCTGTTCGTGGTCTTCAACCCCGACCACTCCAGCAAGGACCTCGTCAACGAGCCGTTCAGCGTGGGCGAGTTCCTGCGCACCTTCTGGGTCAGCCCCGTCGAGCACCCCGACTTCTTCTGGGCCTTCACGGGACGCCTGCTGCTCTACACCGGGTACTTCGCCGTGACCGGGTACCAGCTCTTCATCCTCCAGGACTACATCGGCCTCGGCCAGGCCGGTGCCGTCGCGGCGGTGCCGTTGTTCAGCCTCGTCAGCCTCGCGGGCGTGCTCCTCGCGACGCTCGTCTCGGGGCCGCTCTCCGACCGGTTCCAGCGTCGCAAGATCTTCGTCTTCCTGTCCTCTGCCCTCGTCGGCCTGGCGCTCCTGATCCCGATGGTCCTGCCGAGCTTCGCGGGCTGGGCGGTCTTCACGTTCGTCTCAGGCCTCGGCTTCGGGATGTTCCAGGCCGTCGACACCGCGCTCATGAGCGAGGTGCTGCCCTCCGCGAAGTCGTTCGCGAAGGACCTCGGCGTCGTCAACATCGCCGCGACCCTGCCGCAGACGCTCGCCCCCGCGTTCGCCGGCCTGATCATCCTGAGCCTCGGCGGCTACATCGCGCTGTTCCCGGTCGGCATCGTCCTGAGCATCCTCGGTGCCTGCGCGGTCTGGCCCATCAAGGCGGTCCGGTGAGGGCGGCCGAGGTCGAGCAGCCGCAGCGGGCGGACGTCCGCGCGCCCCGCGCTCAGCGGCCGAGGGCGATGCTGTGGTCCTCCCTGGGGCTCGTCGTGGCGTTCGCGCTCATGGGGCTGCTGGTCGCGCAGGACGCGGCGGCGCCGTTCACGCAGCCGCTCGACGACTGGTGGCGGGGGCTCGTCGGGGTCGGCCCCGACAGCGACGTGCACCCGTCGGCGCTGCCCATGTTCTTCCAGCACCTCGGCGAGGGCCCGGGAGCGCTCGTGGGCATGGTCCTGATCCCCGGGGCGCTCGCGCTCGTCGGCCGCTGGCGGTCGGCGCTCTTCTTCCTGACGGTCACCCTGGTCGGACCGGGGCTGTTCTCGCAGGGCATGAAGAACCTCGTGGACCGTCCGCGGCCCGCCGCGGACGAGACGCTCGGGCTGTTCGGACCGCTCTTCCGGGTCGACCACGGCTCGTTCCCCTCGGGGCACGCCGTCATGGCGGGCGCGCTCGTCGTCGGCATCGCGGCCCTGGTCCCGGCAGCACGCCGCACGGCGCGGGCCCTCTGGTGGTCCGTCGGGGGGCTGGTGCTGCTGGGGATGGTGTGGCAGCGCACCCTCGTCAACGCGCACTGGCTCTCCGACACGGTCTTCGGGCTCGTCGCGGGCGTCGCCGGTGCGCTCCTCGTGTGGTGGGTGTTCTGGCCCCTCCTCCAGAGCGACCACGGGCGGCCCGTGTGGTTCCGCCACCTCGGGCGTCGCGCCCAGCCCTCCCCAGCCTGAACGACGATCGAGAGAGAAGGACAGACATGACCGACACCACCACCGAGGACGGCACGACCACGTCCGTCGCCGACCTGACGCTCGAGGAGAAGGCGTCGCTGACCAGCGGTGCGAGCTTCTGGTGGACCAAGGGGGTCGAGAGCGCCGGCATCCCCGCCGTCATGCTCACCGACGGACCGCACGGCCTGCGCAAGCAGCGTGGCAGCGCCGACCACCTCGGCATCGGCGACAGCGTCCCGGCGACGTGCTTCCCCCCGGCAGTGGGGCTCGGCTCGTCGTGGGACACCGAGCTCGCGCACCGGGTGGGCGAGGCGCTGGGCGTCGAGTCGTCGATCGAGGACGTGGCCGTCATCCTCGGCCCGGGCGTGAACATCAAGCGCTCGCCGCTGTGCGGCCGCAACTTCGAGTACTTCTCGGAGGACCCGGTCGTGTCCGGGGTCATGGCCGCGGCCCTGGTGCGTGGCACGCAGTCGACGGGCGTCGGCACGTCGCTCAAGCACTTCGCGGCCAACAACCAGGAGCACGACCGGATGCGCGCCTCGAGCGACGTCGACCCGCGCCCGCTGCGCGAGATCTACCTGCGCGGCTTCCAGCGGGTCGTGGAGGACGCCCAGCCGTACACCGTGATGTGCTCCTACAACCGCGTCAACGGCGTCTTCGCGTCCGAGGACCCGTTCCTGCTCACCCGCGTGCTGCGCGACGAGTGGGGCTTCGAGGGCCTGGTGGTCTCGGACTGGGGTGCGGTGAACGACAGGGTCGCGGCGCTCGCGGCGGGCCTGGACCTGGAGATGCCGTCCTCGGGCGGTGCGACCGACGCGCAGGTCGTGGCCGCGGTGCGCGACGGCTCGCTCGACGAGAGCGTCGTGGACGTCTCGGCCGGACGCGTCGCGCGGCTCGCGAGGCGCTGGCAGGAGACGCCGCGGGTCGCCGGTCCGCTGGACGTCGACGCGCACCATGCTCTCGCGCGCGAGGCGGCGGGCCGGTCGATCGTGCTCCTGAAGAACGACGGCGGCCTGCTCCCGCTCCAGGGGCAGCGCTCGGTGGCGCTCGTCGGCGCCTTCGTGGACCAGCCCCGCTACCAGGGTGCCGGTTCCTCGATGATCAACCCGACCCGTATCGACTCGGTCGCGCACGAGATCGCGGGCAAGGCGAGGGAGGGGGCCGTGTCCCGGGCGCAGGGCTTCACGCTCGACGGCACCGGGGACGCGGCGGCGCTGCGTGCGGGTGCCGTGGCGCTCGCGGCGGCCAGCGACGTCGCGGTCGTGTTCCTGGGCCTGCCCGCCGCCGCGGAGTCCGAGGGGTACGACCGTGAGCACATCGACCTGCCCGCCGTGCAGCTCGAGCTGCTGGACGCCGTGCTCGAGGTCAACCCGCGCACGGTCGTCGTCCTGTCGAACGGCAGCGTCGTCGCGCTCCCGTTCGCCGACCGCGTGCCCGCGATCGTCGAGGGCTGGCTGCTCGGTCAGGCCGGCGGCGGAGCGATCGCCGACGTGCTCTACGGCGACGTCAACCCGTCGGGCAAGCTCACCGAGACCATCCCGGTACGGCTGGAGGACAGCCCGGCGTTCCTCAACTTCCCCGGGGAGGACGGTCACGTCCGCTACGGCGAGGGGCTGTTCGTGGGATATCGCTGGTACGACGCGCGCCGGATCGAGGTGACCTTCCCGTTCGGGCACGGTCTGTCCTACACGACGTTCGCGTACGGGGACGCGGCGGCCGCCGTGAACGGCGACGGTGACGTCGAGGTGCGGGTCACGGTCACGAACACGGGGGAGCGGGCCGGTCGCGAGGTCGTGCAGGTCTACACGGGGCTCGTCTCGGCGGCCGTGCAGCGCCCCGAGCGGGAGCTCAAGGCGTTCGCGCTCGCCGCTCTCGAGCCGGGCGAGAGCCGCGAGGTCGTCCTCACGGTCCGCCGGGCCGACCTCGCGTACTGGCACGTCCGCGCCGACCGCTGGGTCGTCGAGGGCGGCGGGTACACGGTGGACGTGGCCGCGTCGTCGCGGGACCTGCGCTCGTCCACGACCGTCGAGGTCGCGGGCGACCCGTTCGTCATGCCGCTCACGCGCGAGTCCTCGCTCGCCGAGGTGTTCGCGCACCCGGTCGCGGGGCCGGTCGTGCAGCAGGCCGTCGCGCAGATGGCCTCGGCCATGGAGGGTGCGGCGTCGATCTTGCCCGAGGGCGTCGACATGGCCAAGATGATGGGCTCGTTCCCGATCGGGCGCATCGGCATGATCGCGGGGGACGCCTTCGGTCCCGAGCAGGTCGACCAGCTCCTGGCGGCGGCGAACGGCGCGAGCGCCTGAGCCCTGCCGGACGAGGGGGGCGGGTCGCGGTGCCACGAGGCGCCGGGGCCCGCCCGCCCGTCCGCGCCGAGCGGGCTCGGCACGCTCGCGGGGGCGGCGCGTTATCATGGGGCCACAGGCATCGACCCGGCCATCACCGGTGAGCCTCCGGAAGAACGGGTCCCGTCCGCGGGACCTCAGTAGAACCGGACGGGTAGGCCCGTCACAGCCGTGTCGAGCGGTCGCCGCTCGGGTGCTCGCCGCGCCCGACGACGGCAAGCGGGGTGGTACCGCGGCTCGCTTCTCCCTCGGTCACCGGGGAGGGGTGGTCGTCCTCGCACGAGCACGTCCCGGACCACCGCCTGCCACTCACGATGGAGCCACTGAGCCATGGCCTACCCTCTGCACCGCACCGACGACACCGCCCCTGACGGTCAGGGCCACCAGATCCCCGCCAGCCCGAACCTGCCCGCGCTCGAGCGTGGCGTGCTCTCGTACTGGTCGAAGGACGACACGTTCATCGCGTCGGTCGAGCGCCGCGAGGCGGGCCAGGACGGCGACAACGAGTTCGTCTTCTACGACGGCCCCCCGTTCGCGAACGGCCTGCCGCACTACGGCCACCTCCTGACGGGCTACGCCAAGGACGTCGTGCCGCGCTACATGACGATGCGCGGCAAGCGCGTCGAGCGCCGCTTCGGCTGGGACACGCACGGTCTGCCCGCCGAGCTCGAGGCCGAGCGCGTGCTGGGCATCACCGACAAGTCGCAGATCGAGGCCATGGGCATCGCCGCGTTCAACGAGGCCTGCCGCGAGTCCGTGCTCCGGTACACGGACGAGTGGAAGGACTACGTGACGCGCCAGGCGCGCTGGGTCGACTTCGAGAACGACTACAAGACGCTCGACATCACCTTCATGGAGTCGGTGATCTGGGCGTTCAAGCGCCTGTACGACAAGGGCCTCGCGTACGAGGGCTACCGCGTGCTGCCGTACTGCTGGCGTGACGAGACGCCGCTGTCGAACCACGAGCTGCGCATGGACGACGACGTGTACCAGTCGCGCCAGGACCCGGCGCTCACGGTCGGGTTCCGCCTCTCGGGCGACGTCGCGGACGACGCCGCGTCTCCCGCGGCGGGGGCGCTCGTCCTCGTGTGGACCACGACTCCCTGGACGCTGCCCTCGAACCTGGCGGTCGCCGTCGGGCCGGACGTCGACTACGTCGTGGTGCGCGCCGGCACCGGCTCGGCCGTGGCGGGGGACACGGTCGTGCTCGCGGCAGCCCGGCTGGGCGCGTACACCAAGGAGCTCGGGGAGGACGCCGAGGTCCTGGCGACCGTCAAGGGCGCCGACCTCGCAGGCCTGCGCTACACCCCGGCCTTCGACTACTTCACGGACCGCTCGGCCGAGGGCTGGCCGAACGCGCACCAGGTGCTCGTGGCCGACTTCGTGACGACCGAGGACGGCACGGGCATCGTCCACCTCGCCCCCGCCTTCGGTGAGGACGACATGGCCGTGTGCGACGCCGCGGGCATCGTGCCCGTCGTGCCCGTCGACGCCCGTGGGCGCTTCACCAACGCGGTCCCCGACTACGCGGGCGCGCAGGTCTTCGACGCCAACCCCCAGGTCATCAAGGACCTCAAGGAGGGCACGGGACCGCTCGCGCGCGTCGACGCCGCCTCGCGCGCCGTCGTGCTGCGCCACGAGACCTACCAGCACTCCTACCCGCACTGCTGGCGCTGCCGGAACCCCCTGATCTACAAGGCGGTCTCGAGCTGGTTCGTGCGCGTGACCGAGTTCCGCGACCGCATGGTCGAGCTCAACCAGGACATCACCTGGACGCCCGAGCACATCCGTGACGGCCAGTTCGGCAAGTGGCTCGCGGGTGCGCGCGACTGGTCGATCTCGCGCAACCGCTACTGGGGCACGCCCATCCCCGTGTGGGTCTCGGACGACGCGAACTACCCCCGCATCGACGTCTACGGCTCGATCGCCGAGCTCGAGGCGGACTTCGGCGTGCCCGTCACCGACCTGCACCGCCCCTTCATCGACGACCTGACGCGCCCCAACCCGGACGACCCCACCGGGAGGTCCGTCATGCGCCGCATCCCCGACGTCCTGGACGTGTGGTTCGACTCGGGCTCGATGCCGTTCGCCCAGGTGCACTACCCGTTCGAGAACGCCGACTGGTTCGAGCACCACTACCCGGGCGACTTCATCGTCGAGTACATCGGCCAGACCCGCGGCTGGTTCTACACGCTGCACGTCCTGGCCACCGCCCTGTTCGACCGTCCGGCGTTCCGCTCGGCCGTCTCGCACGGGATCGTGCTCGGCTCCGACGGGCGCAAGATGAGCAAGTCGCTGCGCAACTACCCGGACGTCTCCGAGGTCCTGGACCGCGACGGCTCCGACGCGATGCGCTGGTTCCTCATGAGCTCGCCCATCCTGCGCGGCGGGAACCTCATCGTGACCGAGGACGGCATCCGCGACTCGGTGCGCCAGGTGCTGCTGCCGCTGTGGAGCACCTACTACTTCTTCACCCTGTACGCGAACAACGCCGACGGCGGCGCGGGGTACACCGCGCAGCGGGTCGCCCCCGAGCGCGTCGCCGACCTCCCGGCTCTCGACCGCTACCTGCTGGCGCGCACGCACGACCTGGTCGGGACCGTCACGACCCAGCTCGACGCCTACGACATCGCCGGGGCGTGCGAGACCGTGCGCGAGCACCTCGACCTGCTGACCAACTGGTACGTCCGCACGCAGCGCGACCGCTTCTGGGACGAGGACGCGGACGCGTTCGACACGCTGTGGACGGCCCTCGAGGTGCTCACGCGCGTCATGGCACCGCTCGCGCCCCTGCTCTCGGAGGAGGTCTGGCGCGGGCTCACGGGCGGGCGCAGCGTGCACCTGACCGACTGGCCGAGCGTCGTGGCCGGAGCCCCCGACTCGCTCGCGGGCGTCCTGGTCGCGAACGCCGCGCTCGTCGACTCGATGGACCTGGTCCGCTCGGTCGCCTCGCTCTCGCTGGGTCTGCGCAAGGCGCACTCGCTGCGCGTGCGTCAGCCCCTGAGCACCCTGACCGTCGTGACCGAGGACCCGGCGGCGCTCACGCCCTACGCCGACCTGCTCGCCCGCGAGCTCAACGTCAAGACCGTGCGCTTCCTCGACCTGGAGTCGGGGGCCGCGGACGAGTTCGGCGTCTCGCAGAAGCTCACCGTCAACGCGCGGGCTGCGGGTCCGCGCCTGGGCCGCGGCGTCCAGGCGGTCATCAAGGCCGCCAAGGCGGGCGCATGGCGCGTGGGCGACGACGGGTTCGTCGTCGTCGAGACGCCCGACGGCGACGTGCCGCTGCTCGGCTCGGAGTACGAGCTGACGACCGTGGTGCTCGCCGAGCAGGGCCACGACGAGGTCGACCCGGCGGCGCCGTCGATCGCGGCGGCAGTGCTGCCCACGGGCGGGTTCGTCGTCCTCGACCTCGGGCTGGACGACGCGCTCCTGGCCGAGGGGTACGCGCGCGACATCGTGCGCGAGGTCCAGGACGCCCGCAAGGCCGCAGGCCTCGAGGTCTCCGACCGGATCGACCTGTCGCTCTCGGTGCCCGGCCCCTGGCAGGGGGCGGTCGAGGACCACCGCGAGCTCATCGCGGGCGAGACCCTCGCCGTGAGCGTGACGATCGACCTGTCGCCGACCGACGCGCGCCAGGTCCTCGTGACCAAGGCCGCCTCGAGCGTCGGCGTGTCCGGGACGGAGGCGCAGGCGTGAGCGGCATCCGCGTGGGCCGGGGCGCCGGCGAGCGCCCCGGCGACAAGGACGCGCGCCGCCCCGGCGGTGCCGGGCACCAGCGCACGGCAGAGGAGGCCGCCGCGCTGGAGGACCTCGCCACGGTGTACGCGCACATCATGGACCGTGCTCCCGAGCACGACATCGACCCGACGCTCGAGCGCGTGCAGCGGGTCCTCGAGCTCCTGGGCGACCCCCAGAAGGCCTACCGGACCGTCCACATCACGGGGACCAACGGGAAGACGTCGACCTCGCGCATGGTCGAGCGGCTCGTGCGCGAGCACGGCCTGCGCACCGGACGCTTCACGAGCCCGCACCTGACGTCGGTCACCGAGCGCATCGCGATCGACGGCGACCCCGTGACCCCGGCACGCTTCGTCGAGATCTGGGAGGACGTCGCGCCGTACGTCGGCGTGGTCGACCGCGAGTCGCAGGAGGCCGGCGGCCCGAGGCTGAGCTTCTTCGAGGTGCTCACGGTCATGGCCTTCGCCGCGTTCGCCGACGCCCCCGTGGACGTCGCGATCGTCGAGGTCGGCATGGGCGGCAGCTGGGACTCGACCAACGTCGTGGACGGCGACGTCGCGATCGTGACGCCCATCTCGATCGACCACACGCGCTGGCTCGGCCACACGATCGAGGAGATCGCGACCGAGAAGTCCGGGATCGTCAAGGAGGGCGCGGTCGTCGTGCTCGCCGAGCAGAGCGACGTGGCCGAGGCCATCGTGATCGAGGCGGCCGCCGCCAAGGACGCCCGCGTCCTGCGCGAGGGCCAGGACATCGCGGTCGCCGGACGCACGCCGGCGGTCGGGGGACAGGTCGTCGACCTGCGCACCCCGGCAGGTCTGTACACGCAGATCTTCCTGCCCATGATCGGCGAGCACCAGGCGCACAACGCCCTGCTCGCCCTCTCGGCGACCGAGGCGCTGCTCTCGGGTGGTCGCGCGCTCGACGGCGGGGTCGTCGAGGCCGCGTTCGGCGACGTGTCGTCGCCGGGTCGTCTCGAGGTCCTGCGGTCGAGCCCCACCGTGATCGTCGACGCGGCCCACAACCCCGCGGGGGCCGAGGCGCTCGTCGCGGCCGTCGACGAGGCGTTCGAGTTCGAGAGGCTCATCGGGGTCGTCGCGATCATGGGCGACAAGGACTCCGAGCAGATCCTGTCGGTGCTCGAGCCCGTGCTCGCCGAGATCGTCGTGACGCGCAACTCGGCCGAGCGCTCGGCCGACCCGGCGGACCTCGCCGAGATCGCGGTCGACGTGTTCGGGGAGGACCGGGTCCACTCGGCCGAGCGGCTCGACGAGGCGCTCGCCATCGCGGTCGACCTGGCCGAGCGCGACGACTCGGTCGGGGTCGGCGTCGGGACCGGCGTCCTCGTGACCGGGTCCGTGATCACCGCGGCCGACGTGCGGATCCTGCTCGGGCGCGGCTGACGCCTCCCGCACGACCACCGCGCAGGGCGCCCCTCGGACGAGGGGCGCCCTGCGTCGTCGGCGCGCACCCGGCGACGGTCCGGCTCCCTGCGTGCCGGGTGCCGCGCGGGGGTGTTTGATGGGGGGACGGGCACCGGGGGCACGCGTCACCGGTGCGCGAGCAGTGCACGCGGCCGCCCGGTGCCGCAGCAGTCCGACGAAGGGATGCGCCATGAAGAAGCTGCTCAACGACCCGCAGGACGCGGTGACCGAGTCGCTCGACGGGTTCGAGCTGGCTCACGCCGACCTGGTCGAGGTCCACCGCGCGCCGCTGTACGTCTCGCGTGCGGGCGGTGCGGTGCCCGGCAAGGTCGGGCTCGTCAGCGGGGGCGGCGCGGGGCACGAGCCCCTGCACGCGGGCTTCGTGGGCGCCGGGATGCTCGACGCCGCCGTACCCGGTGCGGTGTTCACCTCTCCCACGCCGGACCAGATCGTGCCGGCGATCCTCGGAGCCGACTCGGGAGCGGGCGTGCTCGCGATCGTCAAGAACTACACGGGCGACGTGCTCAACTTCGAGACCGCGCTCGAGCTCGTCGAGGCCGAGGGCACGCAGGCCGCCAGCATCCTCGTCAACGACGACGTCGCGGTCGAGGACTCCCTCTACACCGCGGGTCGTCGTGGCGTGGCCGGGACGGTCGCGGTCGAGAAGATCGCCGGGGCCGCCGCCGACCGCGGGGACGACCTGGGCAAGGTCACCGAGATCGCCGGCCGGGTCGTCGCCAACGTCCGCTCGATGGGGGTCGCGCTGAGCGCCTGCACGGTGCCGCACGTGGGCAAGCCCAGCTTCGACCTCGGCGACGACGAGATCGAGATCGGCATCGGGATCCACGGCGAGCCGGGCCGCCACCGCATCCCCCTGGCCTCCGCGGACGAGATCACGGGCATGCTCGTCGACGCCGTGGCCGAGGACCTGCGGCTCGAGGGCGGCGAGCGAGTGTTGCTGTTCGTTAACGGAATGGGCGGTACGCCCCAGTCCGAGCTCTACGTCGTCTATCGTCAGGCGAGGAGGCTGCTCGAGGCGCGCGGCGTGGCGGTCACCCGCTCGCTCGTGGGCAACTACGTCACCTCGCTGGAGATGCAGGGGGCCTCGGTCACCGTGCTCCGGCTGGACGACGAGCTGACCGCGCTCTGGGACGCGCCCGTGCACACCGCCGCGCTGCGGTGGTGACTCCGGTCGTCCCCCGAGAGCCGGGGGACGGCGCATCCGGGGCGGTTCTCGCGAACCACCCCGGCCAGTAGTGAAAGGGCGATTGATGACGCTGGACGTTGCGTGGGCTGTGCGCTGGATGAGGGATGCGGCGACGATGATCGTGTCGGCGCGGGACGAGCTCACCGAGCTGGACCGTCAGATCGGCGACGGCGACCACGGCGAGAACCTGAACCGAGGGTTCCAGGCGGTCGTCGCCAAGCTGGACGGGCTGGAGGCCGAGCCCGCGCAGATCGGTGACGTGCTCAAGCTCGTGGCGACGACGCTCATGTCGTCGGTCGGAGGCGCCTCGGGGCCCCTCTACGGCACCGCGTTCCTGCGCGCGGCCAAGGTCACCGGCCTGGCAGAGCTCGACTCCTCGGCCGTCGTCGCGCTGCTCGAGGGTGCGCTCGAGGGCATCACCGCGCGCGGCAAGGCTGCGCCGGGCGAGAAGACCATGGTCGACGCCTGGCAGCCCGCGGTCGACGCCGCGGTCGTCGCGGCGGACTCCGGAGCGGACCCCGTGGGCGTCCTCGAGGCGGCGCTCGCCGCGGCCGAGGCGGGGGCCCTCGCGACGGTCCCCCTGCTCGCGACCAAGGGTCGGGCGAGCTACCTGGGCGAACGGAGCATCGGGCACCAGGACCCGGGGGCGACGTCGACCGTCGTGATCCTGCGGGCTGCGGTCGCGGCCGCCACCGCTCCCGGTGAATGATGGCCCGATGACTACCCCACAGGTCGGCGATCGCGCACGGATCGCCCTGGTGCTCGTGTCCCACTCTGCCCGTCTCGCGCAGGGGGCGGCCGAGCTCGCTGCCCAGATGGCTCCCGGCGTGCTGCTCCTGCCCGCAGGTGGCACCGACGACGGCAGCCTGGGGACGAGCTACGACGTGGTGTCTACCGCGGTCG
Organism: Oerskovia sp. NPDC057915; assembly: GCF_042887685.1. Taxonomy (NCBI): domain Bacteria; kingdom Bacillati; phylum Actinomycetota; class Actinomycetes; order Micrococcales; family Cellulomonadaceae; genus Oerskovia; species Oerskovia sp. NPDC057915. Next base: position 87,438 of record NZ_JBHVOS010000009.1, read on the forward strand.
ACGAGGGCCTCGTGGGGACCGAGGGGGTCGTGGTGCTCGCCGACCTGGGGTCGGCGGTCATGACGATCGAGTCGGTCATCGAGCTCGACGACTCGCTCGAGGGTCGTGTCGTCCTCGCGGACGCCCCGTTCGTCGAGGGGGCGGTCGCCGCCGCGGTCACGGCGCACGGAGGGGGCAGCCTCGCCGAGGTGCTCGCCTCGGCGGAGGCAGCGGGCAGCACCTTCGCGCAGAGCGCGGCCGGGGTCGGGGGAGAGTTCGTCCCCGCTGCCGGGCCGGCGGACCAGCTCGCGGGCGCCGCGGGCATCGAGGACGACTCGCCGGGCGCCCCGCGCGCGGTCACGCTGCGCAACCCGCTCGGCCTGCACGCCCGTCCGGCGGCGATCCTCGCCCGACTCGTCGCGGGGTACGACGCGAAGGTCACCATCAACGGCGTCAACGCGGCGAGCGTGCTCGAGATGATGAAGCTGGGCGCGACCGGGGGGCGTGAGCTCGTGATCGCGGCCGAGGGCCCCCAGGCGAGCGAGGCCCGGGACGCGGCGATCGCCGCGGTCGAGGGGGGCTTCGGCGAGGTCTGACGCACCGCCCTCCGCCCTCCGCGCCCCGGCGACGGTGGCGGCGGCGGCAGGTCGCCCGTGACCGGCGTCACGTGAATACTGCATTGCCTGCAAAGTTGCACGACGTGTAATGTTGCATGCTGTGCAGAACATCGTCGAGCCCTCCGCAGCCCCCACGGGGCTGCGCGAGCGCAAGAAGCGCGAGCGCCGCGAGGCGCTCATCGACGCCGCCCAGACCCTCGTGCTCGAGCGGGGTCTGGACGACGTCACGGTCGAGGACATCTGCTCCTCGATCGGCGTCTCGGCGCGGACGTTCTTCAACTACTTCGCGTCGAAGGACGACGCGGTGCTCGGGGTCGAGGAGTTCTCACCGTCTCCCGTCGCCGTCGACGCCTTCGTCGGGGGCGGCCCCACGGGGGACCTCCTGGACGACCTCCAGGCGCTCGTCGCCGACCTGCTCGCCCACCAGGTCATGTCCCTCGACCGCGTGCACCGGGCGATCGAGCTCGTCGAGCGCGAGCCCCGGCTCCTCGCCCGCCACATGTGGTGGATCGAGAACCTGCGCACGGGCCTCATCGACGTGTTCGACCGGCGCCGCGCCGCCCACCCGTTCGTCCCCGAGCCCGAGCTGCTCGCCATGGTCGTGATGAGCCTCCTGCGCACCACGACCCTCGAGTGGGAGCGCCTCGGGCGCACGGGCGAACCCGTCGACCACCTCGGCTCGGTCGTCGCCCAGCTCCGTGCTCTCGTCTGTCCGGGGTCCACGCCGGGCTGACGGCGTCTCGCACCACCTCTCTCGCTCCCCTTCGCACCCGCGGTCCGCGTCCGCCGGGTGGCTCCCCACCGACCTGAACGGATTCCTCATGCCCACCTCCCGCTCCACGACACCGGCCTCGCCTGCCGGGTCCGGCGCGTCTCCCGCGGAGAGCGGCAAGCCGCTCATCGTGCTGACGCAGCGCACCGTCTGGCTGATCTTCGGCGCGCTCATGGCCTCGATGTTCCTGTCCTCGCTCGACCAGTCGATCGTCGGCACCGCGATGCCGACCATCGTCGGCGAGCTGCACGGCGTCGAGCACCAGGGTTGGGTCATCACGGCCTACATCCTGGCGATCGCGATCGTCATGCCCCTCTACGGCAAGTTCGGCGACCTGTGGGGTCGCCGCTGGCCGTTCCTCGTGGCGATCGGCCTGTTCACCGTCGCCTCCGCGGGTGCGGGCTTCGCGCAGACGTTCCCCGAGCTCGTCGCGTGGCGCGCGGTCCAGGGCCTCGGTGGCGGTGGCCTCATGATCCTGTCGCAGGCGATCATCGCCGACATCGTCCCGGCCAAGGACCGCGGCAAGTACATGGGCCCCATGGGTGCCCTGTTCGGCATCGCGGCCGTGATCGGCCCGCTGCTCGGCGGCTGGTTCACCGAGGGGCCGGGCTGGCGCTGGGCCTTCTGGATCAACGTCCCGATCGGCATCGCGGCGTTCCTCGTCGCGTGGTTCACGCTCAAGCTCCCGAGCCACCGTTCGGGTCGCAAGATCGACGTCGCGGGCATCTTCTTCCTCGTGGTCGGGACGTCCGGGATCGTCCTGCTCACGAGCTGGGAGTCGCTGACCTCGAGCCGGGGCTACGACTGGTCCGACCCCAAGCTGCTGGGCATGGTCGCCGCGACCCTCGCGTCGATCGCCCTGTTCGTCGTGGTCGAGCGTCGTGCGGAGGAGCCCCTCCTCCCGCTGCACCTCTTCAAGAACCGCACGTTCACCATCGCGACGCTCATCGGCCTCGTGCTCGGCATGGGCATGTTCTCCGCGCTCGCGTTCCTGCCGACGTTCCTGCAGATGTCGACCGGTGCGGGCGTGACCGAGTCCGGCTTCCTCATGCTGCCCATGATGGTGGGCGTCATGCTCACGGCGATCGGGTCCGGGTTCGCGATCACCAAGACGGGCCGCTACAAGATCTACCCCGTCGCGGGCCTCGCGATCACGACCGCGGGCATCATCTGGCTCACGACGATCACGGGCGACATGTCCATGGTCCTGTTCGGCGCCATGATCTTCGTGATGGGCGCCGGCATGGGTCTGGTCATGCAGACCATCGTGCTGGCCGTCCAGAACTCCGTGGACCCCCACGAGATCGGGACCGCGACGAGCGCGAACAACTTCTTCCGGGAGATCGGTGCGGCCGTGGGCACGGCGCTCTTCAGCACGATCTTCACGACGCGCCTGTCGGCCAACCTCGCCGAGGTCATCCCCGGCGGCGCGGCCACGGGTGGGGGAGAGGCGTCGAGCCTGACCCCTGCCGCGGTCCAGGCCCTCCCGGAGCCCGTCAAGACGGGCGTGATCGACGCCTTCACGAACGCTCTCGCCCCGGCGTTCTGGTACCTGGTCCCGCTCGTCGTCGTGGGCTTCGTGCTCGCGCTGTTCCTCAAGGAGGTCAAGCTCTCGGGCGAGGCCGGCATGGTCGCCCGCGGCGAGGCGATCGCCGACCCCCGGGGTGAGCTCGTCGAGGGCGCGCAGGACGCCCCGGCGCGCGACGCCGTCGGGCCGGACGGGGCGAGCATCCCCGCGGGGGACGACCCGACGGGCGCCCCCGCCCGGCAGGACGCGCCGGTAAACTGAACCGCGTGAGCTCCACCATCGAACCGGCCGACAAGCCGGCAGAGCAGGTCCGGCCCGCCGCGTCCTCCGCCCCCTCGGGCGAGGACGTGGCGGGCCCGCCCCGCATCAAGGCCAAGAAGTCCGCGAAGATCCAGTTCACGTCGACGACGCTGCTGCTCGAGGCCTTCCTCGTGCTGTTCGCGACCCTCGTCGCGTTCGGCCTGCGGACCGTGCCCTACGCGTGGCCGGACCGGATGCAGGTGCCCTCGGGCCCCGCGATCTGGATCGTGGGCGGGACGCTCATGGTCGTGCTGATCCTCCTCAGCCGCATGGTCGGCGGGCCGGGCGGCTACGTCGCGGGCTCGGTCGTGCAGCTCCCCGTGATCGCGTGCGGCTTCGCGGTGCCGCTGATGTTCCTGGTCGGGGGCATCTTCGTGGTCCTATGGATCGTGTCGCTGCGGCTCGGCGGACGGATCGACCGCGAGCGCGCCGCGTACGACGCCGAGCACCCGGAGACCGCACCGAACATGTGAGCGCGGCCGGTAGGGTCGTGCGCATGACTGATGTTGCAGCCCCCGTCGTCGCCGACGCGCTCTCCGAGACCATCGAGCGCACCCTCGTCCTCGTCAAGCCCGACGGCGTCCGCCGCGGCCTGTCGGGAGAGATCCTGCGCCGCGTCGAGGCCAAGGGGTACACCCTGGCCGCCGTCCGGCTCCTCGACGCCACCCCCGAGCTCCTCGCGGCGCACTACGCCGAGCACGAGGGCAAGCCGTTCTTCGCACCGCTCGTCGACTTCATGCTCTCGGGCCCGATCCTCGCGGTCGTCGCCGAGGGGCAGGGCGTCGTCCCGGGCTTCCGCTCGCTGGCCGGCACGACCGACCCGACGGCGGCCGCCCCCGGCACCATCCGCGGCGACCTGGGTCGTGACTGGGGCCTGAAGGTCCAGCAGAACCTGGTCCACGGCTCGGACTCCCCGGAGTCGGCGGCCCGCGAGATCGCGCTCTGGTTCCCGGCTCTCTGAGCACCACCCGCACCACCGGCAGGCGCTCCCGTCGCACGACGGGGGCGCCTGCGGTCGTCGGCGAGGAGGACGGGGAACACCACCGCCTCCCCATTTCACCCGCAGATCCGCACTAGGCTCTGACCCGTGCACCTCAAGACCCTGACCCTCCGCGGGTTCAAGTCGTTCGCGTCGGCGACGACCCTGCGCTTCGAGCCGGGCGTGACGTGCGTCGTCGGGCCGAACGGTTCGGGCAAGTCGAACGTGGTCGACGCCCTGTCCTGGGTCATGGGGGAGCAGGGCGCCAAGTCGCTGCGCGGCGGCAAGATGGAGGACGTCATCTTCGCGGGCACGGCGGGGCGCCCGCCGCTCGGTCGCGCCGAGGTGTCGTTGACGATCGACAACACCGACGGCGCCCTGCCGATCGACTACTCCGAGGTGACGATCTCCCGGACCCTGTTCCGCAACGGCGGGTCGGAGTACGCGATCAACGGGTCGTCGTGCCGCCTGCTGGACATCCAGGAGCTGCTCTCGGACTCGGGCATCGGGCGCGAGATGCACGTGATCGTCGGGCAGGGGCAGCTCGACGCGGTGCTGCGGGCGACGCCCGAGGAGCGGCGCGGCTTCATCGAGGAGGCCGCGGGCGTCCTCAAGCACCGCAAGCGCAAGGAGAAGGCGCTGCGCAAGCTCGACGCGATGCAGGCGAACCTCACCCGGCTGGGGGACCTGACCGCGGAGATCCGTCGTCAGCTCGGGCCGCTCGGACGCCAGGCGCAGATCGCGCGCAAGGCGCAGGTCGTCCAGCGCGACCTGCGCGACGCCCGGGCGCGCCTGCTCGCGGACGACCTCGCACAGCTCACCGCGACGCTCGAGCAGGAGATCGCGGACGAGTCGGCGCTGCGGGCCCGGCAGGCCGAGGTCGAGCGGTCGCTCGCCGCGGCGCGCGAGGCCCTGGGGTCGTTGGAGGCGCAGGCCGCCGAGGCCGCCCCGGCCCTGGCTCGGGCGAGCGACGTCTGGTACCGGTTGTCGTCGCTCAAGGACCGCCTGGGCGGGACGCGCACGCTGGCCGCGGAGCGCCTGCGCCTGCTGGGGCGCCCGGAGACGGTCCAGCGGGGCCAGGACCCGAACGACCTCGACGCGCAGGCGGCACGGGCGCGTGCGGCCGAGCAGGAGCTCGAGTCGGAGGTGGCCGTCGCACGCGCGACGCTCGAGGCCGCCGTGGCGGAGCGGACCGCGGTCGAGGCGCAGGCGCAGACCGCGGAGCGCGCCCTCGCGACGCTGCTGCGCGGGGCCGCGGACCGCCGCGAGGGGCTCGCACGGCTCGCGGGTCAGGTCGCGGCGCGCCGCTCGCGCGTCGAGGCGACCGAGGCCGAGATCGGGCGGCTGCAGGAGAGCCTCGCGGAGGCCGAGCGGCGCGGGCACCAGGCGAACGTCGAGTTCGCGTCCCTCGAGACGCAGGTCGTGGGCGTCGAGGAGGGCGAGGAGGGCCTGGACGCCGAGCACGAGGAGGCGGCCGACGCCGTCGAGCGGACAGGGGCCGTCGTCGCCGGGCTGCGCGCCGAGGAGCAGACCGCCGACCGCGACCGCGCGACGTGGAGCGCCCGGGTCGAGGCGCTCGAGATGAGCCTGGTCCGCAAGGACGGAGCGGGTGCCCTGCTGGCCGCCGACGGCGTGGCCGCGCTCGGGTCGCTCGCGGCGCTGCTGAGCATCGACGCGGGGTACGAGGACGCGATCGCGGCGGCCCTCGGTCCGGCCGCGGACGCCGTCGCGGTCGAGAGCCTCGAGGCGGCGGTCGACGCGCTGCGTCATCTGCGGCAGGAGGACGCGGGCCGGGCGAGCCTCGTGGTCGGTGGCGGCACGCGTCCGTCGTCGGGGGTGGGGGAGTCCACCGCACTGCCCGACGGCGCCACGTGGGCCGTGCGGGTCGTCACGCCCGCGCGCTCGGTCGCCTCGGCGGTCGAGCTCCTGCTCGACGGCGTGGTCGTGGTCGAGGACCTCGCGCAGGCGCGTGCGCTCGTGGCGGCGTCGCCGCAGGTCACCGCTGTGACCATGGGCGGGGACCTGCTCGGTGCGCACAGCGCGTGGGGCGGCTCGGCGACCGCGCCGAGCGTGCTGCACCTGCAGTCGGCCCTGGACGAGGCGACGACGGCCCGGGACGACGCGACCGCTCGCGGTGAGCGGACGCGGTTCGCGCTCGTGGGGGCGATCGAGGAGGCCGAGGGGGCGCAGCAGCGCTACGACGCGACCCTGGAGCGGCTCAACGAGTCCGACGCCGCGCTGGCCGCCGTCGCCGAGCAGCTCGGGCACCTGGGGGCCACGGCTCGCGCGGCTGCGGCCGAGTCGGCCCGCGTCCGGGCCAACCTCGACAGGGCGCAGGCCACGCTGGTCACCGAGCAGGCCGAGCTCGCGGGCCTGGTCGTCCGGCACGACGAGGCCGAGGCGGCCCCGGAGCAGACCGAGGAGTCCGTCGCGGCGGCGACCGCCGCCCGCGACGAGGCCAACGCTCTCGCGACCGCGACCCGCGCGGCGGAGACCGAGGCCCGTCTCGCGCTGCGCACGAGCGAGGAACGAGCGCGGGCCCTGACCGGACGCGCGCAGTCCCTCGCCCGGGCGGCGGCGGCCGAGCGGGCCGCGCGCGAGCGGGCTGCGGCACGTGAGGCCGCCAGGGTGCGTCAGGCGGGCCGCGCGGAGGCCGTGCGCGACGGAGCAGAGGTGGCCCTGGCGGCGATCGAGCGGTCGCTCGCGCGGGCAGGTGACGAGCGGGCGGCAGCCGAGGCGGCGCGGGGCGAGCTGGACGCCGCGGTGACCGCTCGTCGGGCGGAGGTCGACGCGCTCGCCGGTCAGCTCCGCGAGCTCACCGACGTCGCTCACCGCGACGAGGTCGCCCGTGCCCAGCAGCAGCTGCGGATCGAGCAGCTCCAGGAGCGCAGCGTCACCGAGCTCGGGCTGGACCCCGAGGTCCTGCTCGACGAGCTCGGCCCCGACCGTCCCGTCCCCGTGCTCGCCGAGGACGGCACGGTCCGCGAGGACGAGGACGGGGAGCCCGTGACCGAGCCGTACGTGCGGGCCGCGCAGGAGAAGCGGCTGCGTTCCGCCGAGCGCGCCCTGGGGCAGCTCGGGAAGGTCAACCCGCTCGCGCTCGAGGAGTTCGCCGCGCTCGAGGAACGGCACACGTTCCTCACGACCCAGCTCGCCGACCTCAAGAAGTCCCGCGCGGACCTGCTGGAGATCGTCCGCGAGATCGACGAGCGCGTCGAGCAGGTCTTCACCGAGGCGTACCACGACACGGCGGAGCAGTTCGTGCACGTGTTCGGACGGATGTTCCCCGGAGGCGAGGGGCGCCTGGTCCTGACGAACCCCGAGGACATGCTCACGACCGGCATCGAGGTCGAGGCCCGCCCGGCGGGCAAGAAGGTCAAGCGTCTGTCGTTGCTGTCGGGCGGCGAGCGCTCGCTGACCGCGGTCGCCCTCCTCGTCGCGATCTTCAAGGCACGGCCGAGCCCCTTCTACGTCATGGACGAGGTCGAGGCCGCGCTCGACGACGTGAACCTGGGGCGCCTGCTCGAGATCTTCCGTGAGCTCCAGGAGGACTCGCAGCTCATCGTCATCACGCACCAGAAGCGGACGATGGAGATCGCGGACGCGCTGTACGGGGTCACGATGCGCGGGGACGGCGTCACGACCGTCATCAGCCAGCGGCTGCGCGACGAGGTCGGTGTGTGACGGACGTCTCGGGTGGTGCGGCGCACGCAGCGCGCTGCCGCCCGAAGCGTGGAGAGCCTGTCGACCCGCACGATCCTGCGGGTTCCCCGGTGTGAAGATGCTGTACCGATCCTCGGACTCGCCGGTCTCCTTCAGGTCTCACCCGGTCGCCCCGGTGATACTTGACGGATGCTCTGGATGTACGTGTTCCTCGGGATCGCGCTCGTGGCGGCCATCGTGGTCTTCCTGTTCGCGAGCGTCGTCACGCGCATCGACGACCGCAACGAGCGCCAAGGCCCACCCGTCGGTATCCGGGGGTTCTGGCGTGACTTCCGCTCGGGCCTGTCGAGGTGGCGCCGCCGGTCGGACGACGACCGCGCAGCCGGGTCGGCGGCACCGGTCGACACGGGCATGGAGGAGTTCTTCGCGGCGACCGAGGTCGCCGACCCCGCGTACATGGACGCCGACGAGATCACCGACGTCCTGCACCGGGCCCGCGAGCGGGCCGCGCACACGCTGCACGGTGCCACGGTGCGGCGCCCGCACACCGGCTCCGTGCGCTCGGTCCCTGCGACCCCGCCCGCGGGACCGACCGCCCACCAGGACTGATGCGGTCCGGCCGCCCGCACCGCGCGCCGGGATTTGAGAGACTTCGACGGTGAACGATCTCCTCTGGCTCTGGATCACCCTCGCCGTCCTCGTCGTCGTCTCGGTCGGTCTCGTCGGCTTCCGCCGTCGCTCCGGGACGCGCGCGACCCTCCCGCCGCCCGCCACAGGTGCGACCACCGACTCCGCGGAGGAGCCCGCCCCGGTGCCCGAGCCAGGGTCCGTGGCCACGGCAGAGGCTCCGACCGACCTCGAGGCCCCGCCCGCGGTCGAGGTGCCCGAAGCCGTCGGCGGCCGCCTCGCCAGGCTGCGCGGCCGCCTCGCCCGGTCGGGGTCGCCGCTCGGTTCCAAGCTGCTCGCGGTGCTCTCGCGCGACCACCTGACCGAGGACGACTGGGACGAGCTCGAGGAGACGCTGCTCCTCGCGGACGTCGGCGCCGGTCCCGCGGGCGAGCTCATCGAGTCGCTCCGCACCCGTGTGCGGGTCCTGGGCGTCCGCGACCCGGCGAGCGTCCGTGACCTGCTCCGCGAGGAGCTCGTCGCGCTCGTCGACCCGAGCCTCGACCGCTCCCTCGCGACGGCCCCGCAGACTGCCGAGGACGGGACCCGGCTCCCCGCCGTCGTGCTCGTCGTCGGGGTCAACGGCACGGGCAAGACGACGACCGTGGGCAAGCTCGCGCGCGTCCTGGTCGCGGAGGACCGCACCGTCGTGCTCGGCGCGGCCGACACGTTCCGGGCCGCGGCGGCCGACCAGCTCGAGACCTGGGGTGCCCGCGTCGGCGTGCGCACGGTGCGCTCCGACCGTGACGGAGCCGACCCGGCGGCGGTCGCGTTCGACGCCGTCCGCACCGGCCGCGCGGAGGGGGTCGACGTCGTGCTCGTCGACACGGCCGGCCGTCTCCAGAACAAGGCGGGCCTCATGGACGAGCTGGGCAAGATCCGGCGCGTCATCACCAAGGAGGCGCCGCTCTCCGAGGTGCTGCTGGTCCTCGACGCCACGACGGGCCAGAACGGCCTCAACCAGGCACGGGTGTTCGGCGAGATCGCCGGGGTCACGGGCATCGTGCTGACCAAGCTCGACGGCACCGCCAAGGGCGGGATCGTCGTCGCGGTCCAGCGCGAGCTGGGCGTGCCGGTCAAGCTCGTGGGCCTGGGCGAGGGACCTGACGACCTGGCGCCGTTCGACCCGCAGGAGTTCGTCGACGGGCTCCTGGGCGACTGACGTCGCGCGAGGCGACCACGTCCCGGGGGCCGACGGCCCCCGGGACGGCCCGTGGCCGACCGGGAAACGCAACGTTTACACACGAGTGCTCCCCGTTACACCTCCGTCACCGTGCGAGCGTCGCGGGGAAACTCCGCTGCCCGACTCTTGACCTGTCCGGCCGCCCGGCTGGCGAGGTGAGAGGCGACAGCGCATGCCATTCGAACTTGACACTGGAAACACGGCCTGGCTCCTGACGTCGGCCGCCCTGGTGCTGCTGATGACCCCGGCCCTGGCGTTCTTCTACGGCGGCATGGTCCGCGGCAAGAGCGTCCTGAACATGATGATGATGAGCTTCGGCGCGATCGCCGTCGTCGGGATCGTCTGGGTCCTGTGGGGCTACTCGATGACCTTCGGGTCCGACGTGGCAGGCATCTTCGGCAACCCGACCGAGTTCTTCGGTCTGGCCCCCCTGACCGACGACGCGAACAGCCTCCTGGCAGGCAGCGGCGTCCCGGCCCTCGTGGCGGCAGGGTTCCAGGCCACCTTCGCGATCATCACGGTCGCCCTGATCAGCGGCGCGATCGCCGACCGTGCGCGCTTCGGCGCCTGGCTCGTCTTCGCGGGCGTCTGGGTCACGCTGGTCTACTTCCCGCTCGCCCACATGGTGTGGGGCGGTGGCCTCCTCGGCGCCGGGGAGAACGGCATCGCGGCCGCGATCTACGGTGTGACCGACGGCATCGCCAACGTGGCCCCCATCGACTTCGCGGGCGGCACGGTCGTCCACATCAACGCCGGTGTGGCCGGCCTGGTGCTCGCGCTGATCATCGGCAAGCGCAAGGGCTTCGGCAAGGAGCCCATGCGGCCGCACAACCTCCCGTTCGTGATGCTCGGTGCGGCGCTCCTGTGGTTCGGCTGGTTCGGCTTCAACGCCGGTTCGGCCGGTGCCGCGAACGAGGTCGCCGGACTGGCCTGGGTCAACACCACGGTCGCGACGTGCGCGGCGATGGGCGCCTGGCTGCTGACCGAGCGGCTGCGTGACGGCCACGCGACGAGCCTGGGTGCTGCGTCGGGGGTCGTCGCGGGTCTGGTCGCCATCACGCCGGCGGCCGCCGCCGTCAACCCGATCGGTGCGATCGCCCTGGGCGCCGTCGCCGGCGTCCTGTGCGCACTCGCTGTCGGCCTGAAGTACCGCTTCGGCTACGACGACTCGCTCGACGTCGTCGGGGTCCACCTCGTCGGCGGCCTCGTCGGCACCGTCCTGATCGGGCTGCTGGGCACCGACACGGGGCTGCTCTACGGCGGAGGGATCGACCAGCTGGTGATCCAGGTCGTCATCGCGCTGGCCGCCGTGATCTTCTCCGGGGTGCTCACGTTCGTCATCGGGTTCGTCATCAAGGTGACGATGGGCTGGCGGATCAGCGAGGAGGCCGAGGTCGGCGGTATCGACCTGGCAGAGCACGGAGAGACCGCATACGAGACCATCGCGCAGGGTCGTGTCATCCAGGAGGTCAGGGCATGAAGCTCGTCACAGGAATCATCCAGCCGCACCGTCTCGACGACGTGAAGTCGGCGCTCGAGGCCGCAGGGGTCCGCGGCATGACCGTCAGCGAGGCCAGCGGCTACGGCCGGCAGAAGGGCCACACCGAGGTCTACCGCGGTGCCGAGTACACCGTGGACCTCGTCCCGAAGGTCCGCGTCGAGGTCCTCGTGGACGACGAGGACGCGGCGACCGTCACCGAGGTCGTCGTCAAGGCGGCCCAGACGGGCCGGATCGGCGACGGGAAGGTGTGGACCATCACGGTCGACGACGTCGCGCGGGTCCGGACGGGCGAGCACGGCGCGGGCGCCCTCTAGGGCGGTTCGCACGGGCCGCATGGGCGGGCGGCACGAACGGTGGGAACGGTGCGACGCGGGTGACGGAGGCAGAGCCGAGATGACCGGTACGGCAGACGCAGGAAGGGCCCGTGGCACCGACGGACCGACGGAGGCCCCGCACCCCACAGGGGTGCGGGGCCTCCGGGCCGAGATGCTCGAGGTGGCCCGGGGGCTCAGCGGCCCGGGCAGCTCGGGGGTGGCGCGACGGTCGGCGGTCTGCACCCTGGTGACCGACCGGCTGCGGGCGCTGTGGGACGAGGCGACCGCGGGGGAGAGCGTCGAGGGGATCGCGCTCGCTGCGGTCGGGAGCCTCGGCCGGGCGGACATGGGCCCGGCGAGCGACCTGGACCTCGTGCTCGTGCACGACGGGCGCGGGCGCACGGCCGACCAGGTCGCGGCGGTCGCCGAACGGCTCTGGTACCCCCTGTGGGACGCCGGGGTGGACCTCGACCACGCGGTGCGATCGTTGTCGCAGTGCCGCCAGGTCGCGTCCAAGGACGTGCCCGCTGCGGTGGGCTGGCTCGACGTGCGAGCCGTCGCGGGGGACGCGCTCGTGGTCCACCGGGCGGCGTCGGCGGTCCTCACGGACTGGCGGTCGGCCTCGCGTCGTCGGCTGCCGGAGCTGTTGTCCTCGATCAGGGAGAGGGCCGAGCGGTCGGGGGAGCTCGCGTACCTGATCGAGCCCGACCTCAAGGACGCCCGCGGCGGCATCCGGGACGCGGTGGTCCTGTCGGCGCTCGCGGCGACGTGGCTCACGGACCGCCCGCACGGGACGGTCGACCGCGCGTACGCGCACCTGCTCGACGTGCGCGACGCGGTCCAGGTCGTCACCGGGCGGCACACGAACAAGCTGCTGCTCGCGGACCTCGACGAGGTCGCGGCGACGAGCGGCCACGACGACCCCGACGAGCTCCTGGCGAGCCTCGCGGAGGCGGGCAGGGAGATCTCCTACGCCCTCGACACCACGGTCCGGCGGGCGCGCCAGGCCCTCCAGCGACCGAGCGTCGCGCAGCGACCGGTCCTGGTCCGGGGCCGCCGTGCGGCGCCCCGGCTGCGCTCGGTCGGCGACGGGCTCGTCGAGCACGACGGCGAGCTGGTCCTCGCGATCGACGCGCACCCCGAGACGGACCCCCTGCTCGCGCTGCGAGCGGCGGCGACCGCGGCCCGCACGGGTCTGACACTGTCACCGGTCTCGGTCAGCAGCCTCGCGCACTGCCCGCCCCTGCCCGAACCGTGGCCCAAGGCCGCGCGCGCGTCGTTCCTCTCGCTCCTGGGGAGCGGTCCGGCCCAGGTCGCGGTGTGGGAGGCGCTCGACCTCGTGGGCGTCGTGACGACGTGGATCCCGGAGTGGGCCGGGGTGCGCAACCGGCCCCAGCGCGCGGCGATCCACCGGCACACGGTCGACCGCCACCTCGTCGAGACGGTCGCACGTGCTGCGCGCGACCGCAGGACGGTCGAGCGGGGCGACCTCCTGCTGCTCTCGGCGCTGTTCCACGACATCGGCAAGCGCCGGGGTGCGCAGGACCACTCCGAGGAGGGCGCGCGCCTCGTCCCGGGCATCCTGCGCCGCATGGGCTTCGGTGACGGGGTGCCCGACGACGTCGCGCGCCTCGTGCGTCATCACCTCACCCTGTCGCGGCTCGCCGTCTCGGCGGACCCGGACGACCCGGCGACTGTCGCAGAGCTCGCCGCTGCCGTCGGGCACCGACGAGACCTCCTGGACGTGCTGCGCGCGCTGACCGAGGCCGACTCCTCCTCGCTCGGACCGGTGGGCTGGACCGCGTGGCGCGCGCGCCTCGTGGACGACCTGACGGCCGCGACCCGGGCGACCCTGCCCGAAGGGCCGTCCCCGACCGGTAGGCTGGGGACTTCCCTGATTCACGAGCGGTAAGGATGACGCGGTGTTCGCCACGCTGTCAGATCGATTGACGTCGACCTTCAAGAACCTGCGGAGCAAGGGCCGTCTCTCCGAGGCGGACATCGACGCCACGATCCGTGAGATCCGGCGCGCGCTCCTCGACGCGGACGTCGCTGTGCCCGTCGTCAAGGACTTCACCGGTGCGATCCGGGAAAGAGCCCTGTCGGCCGAGGTCTCCGGCGCGCTCAACCCTGCCCAGCAGGTCGTCAAGATCGTCAACGAGGAGCTCGTCGCGATCCTCGGCGGCGACAGCCGCGGGCTGCGCCTGGCGAAGAACCCGCCGACCGTCATCATGCTCGCGGGCCTCCAGGGCGCCGGCAAGACGACCCTGGCGGGCAAGCTCGCGCTGCACCTGCGCGAGCAGGGGCACACCCCGCTGCTCGTCGCCGCGGACCTCCAGCGGCCCAACGCGGTCAACCAGCTCTCGGTCGTGGGCGAGCGTGCCGGCGTGCCGGTCTACGCCCCGCTGCCGGGCAACCAGGGGGCCGAGGGCGAGTCGGGCACGAGCGTCGGCGACCCGGTCCAGGTCGCCCGCGACGGCGTCGAGACCGCGCGCCAGCGCCAGCACGACGTCGTGATCGTCGACACCGCGGGCCGCCTCGGCGTCGACGCCGAGCTCATGCGGCAGGCCGCGGACATCCGCGACGCCGTGAACCCTGACGAGATCCTGTTCGTCATCGACGCGATGATCGGCCAGGACGCCGTCGCGACGGCCAAGGCCTTCGAGGAGGGCGTCGACTTCACGGGCGTCGTCCTGTCGAAGCTCGACGGCGACGCCCGCGGTGGTGCCGCGCTGTCGGTCGCGCGCGTCACGGGCCGTCCGATCCTCTTCGCGTCGACCGGTGAGAAGCTCACCGACTTCGAGGCGTTCCACCCCGACCGCATGGCGTCGCGCATCCTGGACATGGGTGACGTGCTCACGCTCATCGAGCAGGCCGAGAAGGCGTTCGACGCCGACGAGGCCGCGAAGATGGCCGAGAAGGTCGCCAGCGGGCAGGACTTCACGCTCGCGGACTTCCTCGTCCAGATGCAGCAGATGCGCAACATGGGCTCCATGAAGAAGATGCTCGGCATGCTGCCCGGCATGGGGCAGATGCGTGAGGCGCTCGACAACTTCGACGAGCGCGAGGTCGACCGCATCGAGGCCATCATCCGCTCGATGACCCCGGGCGAGCGTGACAACCCCAAGATCATCAACGGGTCGCGCCGTGCGCGCATCGCCCGCGGTTCGGGTGTCACGACGAGCGACGTCAACCAGCTCCTCGACCGGTTCGCCGGTGCGCAGAAGATGATGCGCCAGATGAGCCGCGGCGGCGGGATGCCCGGCATGCCCGGCATGGGGAACCTGCCCGGGATGGGCGGCAAGAAGGCTCGCGGCCGCGTCGCGCCGCCCGCCAAGGGGCGCAAGGCCAAGTCCGGCAACCCCGCCAAGCGTGCCGCGGAGGAGGCGGCCCGCCAGGCGCGTGCCCTCGGTGGACCGGCGACGCCCCCGGCCGCGCCCGGTGCGGCGTTCGGCGCCCTGGGCGGTGCCAAGAGCGCCCAGAAGTCGCCCGACCCGGCCGATCTCCAGCTCCCGCCCGACCTGGAGAAGTTCCTGGGGCGCTAGCGCGCTAGGTTATGTCCTGCAGGTCACGGTGGCCCTCACCGTGACCTCCGTCAGTCCGTCCGTCCCGCCTCCGGTCCGTCCGGGTCGGGCGAGCCCGACCGCCCGAGAACTGGGAGTCCGATGTCCGCGCTCGAAGGCCCCTCGCTGCACCTCCGGGGGCACATCCTCCTGGGAGACGATCGTGAGGTGTCCGACCTCTGGGTCAAGGACGGTCACGTCACGCTGACGCGGCCCTCGGCGCAGGGCACCAACATGATGGCTCTCGAGGGGTGGGTCCTGCCCGGCCTCGTGGACGTCCACTGCCACGTGGGCCTCGGCAAGGACGGGGCGGTCGACAACGCGACCGCCCAGGCGCAGGCGATCGCGGACCGCGACAGCGGCGCGCTCCTCCTGCGCGACGCCGGTTCGCCCCTGGACACGCGGTGGGTCCGGACGCGGCGCGACCTGCCGCGTCTCGTGCGCGCCGGGCGGCACATCGCGCGTCCCAAGCGTTACCTGCGCGGCTACGGCCTCGAGCTCGACGACGTCGCGCAGCTCCCGGACGCCGTGCGCCAGGAGGCGCGTGCCGGCGACGGCTGGGTCAAGCTCGTGGGCGACTGGATCGACCGCGACCTGGGTGCCGACGGCGACCTGCGACCCCTCTGGCCCCAGGACGTGCTGACCGAGGCCGTCGCGGTCGCGCACGCCGAGGCCGCGCGGGTCACGGTGCACGCGTTCTCGAGCGAGGTCGTCCCGTCGCTGCTCGCGGCGGGCGTCGACTGCATCGAGCACGGCACCGGGATCCACCCCGACGACATGTACACGCTGTCCGAGCGTGGCGTCGCCGTGACGCCCACGCTCCTGCAGATCAACGAGTTCGAGAACATCGCCCGCCAGGCGGACGAGAAGTACCCGCTCTTCGCTGCGCGCCTGCGCGACCTGCACGAGCGCCGCTACGAGCAGGTCCGCCAGCTCCACGAGGCCGGCATCCAGCTCCTCGTCGGCACGGACGCCGGCGGGACGATCGGCCACGGCCGGATCGCCGACGAGTGCGCCGAGATGGTCGCAGCGGGCGTCCCGGTCGCCGACGTGGTCGCTGCCGCGAGCTGGCAGGGGCGCGAGTTCCTCGGGTACGGGGGACTCGTCGAGGGATCCAGCGCGGACCTGATCGTGTACCCGGCCGACCCGCGCGAGAACATCGAGGTGCTGCGGCACCCGACCGCGGTGATCCTGCGCGGGGAGATCGTGGCGCCGCTCTGAGAGGTGCGTCGCCTTCGTCGACGGCCGGTGGGCGTGGTCGCGGAGGGCTGGTGGCGCCGCTCTGAGAGGCGGGTCGCCTTCGCTGACGGGCGACGGGCGTGGTCGCGGAGGGCTGGTGGCGCCGCTCTGAGGGACCTGGTCCACGAGTCGTCGCGGGATGTTGGTCGGAGCGTGCCGGGTCTGGCACAATAGCCGGGTACTCGGCGTGCCCGGCCCCTCTCTCCGCGCAACGCCGTGTCCCGACACCGTGCTCACCTGGTCCCCACCGGGAGGACGCACGGGTCACCTCACCCAGAACCAGGAGAGACCACCACAGTGGCCACCAAGATTCGTTTGAAGCGTCTCGGCAAGATCCGTGCGCCGTACTACCGTGTCGTCGTCGCGGACTCGCGCACCAAGCGTGACGGTCGCGTCATCGAGGAGATCGGCAAGTACCACCCGACCGAGGAGCCGTCGCTCATCGACATCTCCTCCGAGCGTGCGCAGTACTGGCTGAGCGTCGGCGCGCAGCCGACCGAGCAGGTTCTCGTGCTCCTCAAGATCACGGGTGACTGGCAGAAGTTCAAGGGCCTGCCGGGTGCCGAGGGCACCCTGCGCGTCAAGGGCGAGAAGGTCGACCCCGCCGCCGCCATCGAGGCCGCCGCCAAGGACGCCGAGAAGGTCAAGGCCAAGGCTGCCGAGAAGAAGGCTGCTGCGCCGGTCGAGACCGAGTCCGCTGACGCGGCTGAGGCAGCCGAAGAGCAGGCCTGATGCTCGGCGAGGCGCTCGAGCACCTGGTGCGCGGGATCGTGGACAACCCGGACGCCGTCCGGGTCAACGCGAAGCCGCTGCGTCGGGGCGAGCTGCTCGAGGTCCGGGTCCACCCCGAGGACCTCGGTCGCGTCATCGGCCGCGGCGGGCGGACGGCCCGTGCCCTGCGCACGGTGATCGGTGCCCTGTCGGTCGACGGTCCGGTGCGTGTCGACGTCGTCGACGTCGACCGCCGCTGACGACGGCTGAGCGCAAGCCGAACCACAGCACGAACGTGACGGTCGGTCCGCCGACCCGCACGCCGACGAGGCCCGGTCCCCCTCAGGGTGGACCGGGCCTCGTCGTCTGCCCATCACCGGCAGCAGTCCGGCAGCAGTCCGGCCACAGCCCGGCCGCAGCCCGGCCCGCACCTGCTCGCGGGGTGCGACCAGGACGTGCGTCCGCACCGCACGGGTGACACCGTGGGAGCGCCCGGTCGACGGGCGCGTCCCACGCACGACGAGCACGAACACGACGAGAAGGAGCACACGATGCAGCTCACGGTGGCCCGTATCGGCCGCGCCCACGGACTGCGCGGCGAGGTCGCGCTGGACATGCGCACCGACAACCCCGAGGCGCGTCTCGTCGTCGGGTCCACGATCGACACCGAGCCCGCCGAGGCAGGACCGCTGACGATCGAGCGCGCGCGGCTGCACCAGGGCAAGTGGCTCGTGACGTTCGCAGGCGTGGCCGACCGCTCGGCGGCCGAGCGCATGCGCGGCATCACGCTCGTCGTCGAGGCCGACGTCTCCGACGAGGAGGACGCCTGGTACCCGCACGAGCTCGTGGGGCTGCGCGCCGAGCTCGAGGACGGCACCGTCGTGGGCGAGGTTCAGGGGCTCGAGCACCTCCCGGCGCACGACCTGCTCGTGCTCAAGGAGACCGACGGCACGCGCACGCTCGTGCCGTTCGTGCACGCGATCGTGCCCGTCGTGGACGTGCCGGGCGGCCGGGTCGTGCTCGACCCGCCGGGGGGCCTCCTGGCGCGCGACGCCGAGCTGCTCGAGGTCGCCGAGCCGACCCCCGGCTCCGCCGCCGACGGCGCCGACGAGCCCGACCTCGACGGCACGGACGAGGGCACGACCGACGGGGCGAACGACTGACGTGCGCATCGACATCGTCTCGATCTTCCCCGAGTACCTCGCCGCCCTGGACCTCTCGCTCGTCGGCAAGGCGCGCGTCGCCGGCCTGCTCGACCTGCGCGTCCACGACCTGCGCGACTGGACCACCGACCGCCACCGCACGGTCGACGACACGCCCTTCGGCGGGGGAGCAGGCATGGTCATGCGCCCCGACGTCTGGGGGCAGGCCCTCGACGAGCTGACCGCGTCCGGACCCGCGCACCTGGTGGTGCCGACGCCGTCGGGCACGACGTTCACCCAGCGCACCGCGGAAGCCCTCGCGACCGAGGACCAGCTCGTCTTCGCGTGCGGGCGCTACGAGGGGATCGACGCGCGCGTCGCCGAGCACTACCGGGCCGCCGGGCACCGCGTGAGCGAGCTCTCGATCGGAGACTACGTGCTCAACGGGGGAGAGGTCGCCTCGCTCGTCATGGTCGAGGCCGTCGCCCGCCTGCTGCCCGGCGTGATCGGCAACCCGGAGTCGCTCGTCGAGGAGTCGCACGGCGCCGCCGGGCTGCTGGAGTACCCCGTGTACACCAAGCCGCCCGTGTGGTCCGACCTCGAGGTGCCCGAGGTCCTGCTCTCGGGGCACCACGCGAAGATCCGTCGCTGGCGCCGTGACCGGGCGCTCGAGAAGACCTCCGCCCGCCGGCCCGACCTGATCGCCGCGCTCGACGCGAGCACCCTCGACAAGCACGACCGGGCCTTCCTCGCGACGCTCGGCTGGGAGGTGCGTGGGGGAGCCCTGCACCGGGTCCCGGGCAGCGCCGAACCCGCCCCCGGGGACACTGCCGGTGGTGTGGCAGAATAGACCCTTGGTGTGCGCCGGTCGGGCCTCTGCCACAGGGGAAGCCCACCGCACGTCAGCGTGCGCGACCGATCACATGCGAGCACCAACCACGTACTGAACCGGACCCACCTCGCGGTGGGCCACGAGAACGCGTCTGACCTGTGGCAGGGCGGGGAGAGATCAATGCACACGCTGGACAGCGTCGACGCAGCATCGCTGCGTAGCGACATCCCGGTCTTCCGGGCCGGGGACACCGTCAAGGTCAACGTCAAGGTCGTCGAGGGCAACCGCTCTCGTGTCCAGGCGTTCCAGGGCGTCGTCATCGGCCGCCAGGGTGGCGGCATCCGCGAGACCTTCACGGTCCGCAAGATCAGCTTCAGCGTCGGCGTGGAGCGTACCTTCCCGGTGCACTCCCCGACCCTCGAGTCGATCGAGCTCGTCACGCGCGGTGACGTCCGTCGCGCCAAGCTGTACTACCTGCGCAAGCTGCGCGGCAAGAAGGCGAAGATCAAGGAGAAGCGCGACGCGCTCCCCTCGAAGTGATCCGAGCCTGACCCCGCGTCAGCCTCGTCACACGTCCACGGGCGGCCACCCCTCGGGTGGCCGCCCGTCGGCGTCCCGGCGCCTGCCTGCCGCCTCAGGGCGCCTGCGCCCGGTTTCGCCCGAAGGCCCGCGCAGTGGCACAGTGAGCGCGTGACAGACAGCGCCGCACAGGCAGCACCCCTCCCCGAGCCCGTGCTGGGCGCGGTACCCACGACGGAGACGGACACGAGGAACCAGATGGAACCGGGCTCGTCCCGCACGCGGCCGGCGCCCCGGCGCGGCTCGCTGATGCGCGAGACCGTCATCATCCTGCTCAGCGCACTGGTGCTCTCCTGGCTGATCAAGACCTTCCTGGTGCAGGCGTTCTTCATCCCCAGCGCCTCGATGGAGGACACCCTCGTCGAGGGGGACCGGGTCATGGTCTCGCGTCTCGTCCCCGACGCGTTCGACGTGCACCGCGGCGACGTGGTCGTCTTCAAGGACCCTGGGGGCTGGCTGCCTCCGTACGTCGCGCCGGACCGGGGCGCGGTCGGCAACGCCGTGACGTCGGCGATGACGTTCGTCGGGCTGCTCCCGCAGGACACCGGGGAACACCTCATCAAGCGCGTCGTCGGGACGCCGGGCGACCGGGTCGTGTGCTGCGACGCACAGGCGCGCGTGAGCGTCAACGGGCAGCCCATCGACGAGACCTACATCAAGCCGGGCTCCGTCCCGAGCCAGGACCCTTTCGACGTGGTCGTCCCGGAGGGCATGCTGTTCGTCATGGGTGACAACCGTCAGCACTCGGCCGACTCGCGGTACAACACGGGCAAGCCCGGCGGGGGGTTCGTGCCCATCAGCAACGTCGTCGGGACGGCCTTCGTCAAGGTCTGGCCGCTCAGCGACCTCACCCTGATGCGCAACCCGGGCGACGTGTTCGCCGAGGTGCCGGAACCATGACGACCGACCTCGGCGCTCCGCTCGTCGCGGGCGAACCGCAGACCGTCGCGGCCCGCCGCGCGCCGCGCAAGGCTCCTGCGAAGCGGTCGACCGGGCCCAAGCCGCCGACGCTGCGCCACGAGCGCGCGATCCTCGACTCGGGCGCGCGGTTCGTCGCGGGCATGGACGAGGTGGGACGAGGAGCCCTGGCCGGTCCGGTGAGCGTGGGCGTCGTCGTGGTCGACCTGAGCACGGGTGCGTTCCCGAAGGGGCTGACCGACTCCAAGATGCTCACGCCCGCGGCCCGCGAGGCCATGCTGCCCGCGGTCCGCGACTGGGGGCTCGCCTGGGCCGTGGGCCACGCCGGGCCCGCGGAGATCGACGCGCACGGCATCGTCGTGGCGCTGCGGCTCGCGGGGCGCCGCGCGCTCGCACAGGTGCGACGTACTCTCGGCCCGGTCGACGCGGTCCTGCTCGACGGCAAGCACGACTGGCTGACCCGCCCGAGCGCGGACCTCTTCGAGGCGTTCGACCTCGACCCCGAGGACGACCTCGCCCTGCCCGACCCGGCCGTGCGCACGCTCGTCAAGGCCGACCTCCAGTGCGCGTCGGTCGCGGCCGCGAGCGTCCTGGCGAAGTGCGAGCGCGACGGCCTCATGACGGGCCTCGCCCGTCAGTACCCCGCCTACGGGTGGGACGGCAACAAGGGGTACGGCGCGGCAGTGCACGTGGACGCCCTCAAGGCACACGGCCCGACGCCGCAGCACCGGCGGAGCTGGCGGCTCCCCGAGCGCGACGAGGCCTGAGCGCCGCCCTCCGCGGTGGGGACCGCCGCGGAGGGCGGCGGGGCCGGGCGCGGCGCGCGGCGTGCCGTGCCGCGGAGAGCGGCGGGGCGGGTCGGGAGCGGGTGCGGCGGGACCGGGCGCGGCGCGCGACGGGGCCGGCGATCCGGAGTTGTGGCACTGGATGGTCCATGATGGTGCAGTGAGCGCCGAAGACCTCGAGAACTATGAGACCGAGATGGAACTGGCCCTCTACCGCGAGTATCGCGATGTGGTGGGCCTGTTCTCCTACGTGGTCGAGACAGAGCGACGTTTCTACCTGGCGAACCAGGTGGACCTCCAGGTCAGGTCGGCCGCAGGCGAGGTGTACTTCGAGCTGCGGCTCGCCGACGCCTGGGTGTGGGACGTGTACCGTTCCGCGCGCTTCGTGAAGTCGGTGCGCGTGGTGACGTTCAAGGACGTCAACGTCGAGGAGCTGGCCAAGGCCGAGCTCCAGCTCTAGCCCTCGCTCCAGCAGCAGTCCTGCGTCCCTCGCTCCGGCCGGGTCGCAGGACTGTCGTGCTTCCGCCATGGCGAGCCGTGCACAGGACCCGACGGTGAGCGCCTGTCCACAACCGGACCCTGCGCGCTCCCGCCGCCGCCCTGACCGGGCCAGGGTGTGAGCCGGAGGTGGGACATGAGAGCGAAGGACGCTGTCGGGCGGTACGGGGAGAAGGTCGCTGCGACGTACCTGGTCGAGGCCGGGTGGGTGGTCCTGGACCGCAACTGGCGGGGCACCCGGGGCGAGCTCGACCTGGTCGCCCGCGACGGTGACGTGCTGGTCGCGGTCGAGGTCAAGACCCGGCGAGGGACGGGCTTCGGTCACCCCGCCGAGGCCGTGACCCCCGACAAGCTGGCTCGGCTGCGTCGCCT
This sequence comes from Oerskovia sp. NPDC057915, assembly GCF_042887685.1. Classification (NCBI taxonomy): domain Bacteria; kingdom Bacillati; phylum Actinomycetota; class Actinomycetes; order Micrococcales; family Cellulomonadaceae; genus Oerskovia; species Oerskovia sp. NPDC057915. The sequence continues at coordinate 109,579 of NZ_JBHVOS010000009.1, forward strand.
GACCGGGGAGTGGGTCGCGACGCACCCGGTCCGCCCGGCGTCGATACGGATCGACGTCGTGGCCGTGGTCCTGCCCGCGGCCGGGGCCGCGCAGGTCGAGCACATCGTCGGGGTGAGCTGATGTCGCTCGGGACGACGTTCGCGGTCTCGCTCGTCGGTCTCTCAGGGCACCTGGTCGAGGTGCAGGCCCACCTGGCCGCCTCGGTCCCGGGGTTCACCCTCGTCGGCCTCCCCGACGCAGCGCTCTCGGAGTCGAAGGACCGCGTCCGCGCCGCGATCGCCTCGTCGGGCATCGAGTGGCCCCAGCGCAAGATCACGGTCAACCTGTCCCCGGCCTCGTTGCCCGAGGCGGGATCGGGCTTCGACCTCGCGATCGCGGTCGCGATGCTCGCCGGGGCCCGCAGGATCTCCGTCTCGGACCCCGAGCGCGTCGTGCACATCGGCGAGCTCGGGCTGGACGGTCGGCTCCAGCCCGTGCGCGGGGTGCTCCCCGCGGTCGCCGCCGCCGTCGCCGCCGGGTTGCGCGACGTCGTCGTGCCTGTGCAGGACGCGGACGAGGCCCGGCTCGTCCCCGGAGCGCGGGTCGTCGGCGTCGCGAGCCTGGCCGAGATCGCCGCCCTGTACGGCGCCGAGGTGCCGGGGATCGTGACGCCGACCTCCGCGGCGCGCCCGGCCCGGACCGCCGGGCCCCGGCGGTCCGCGGGGGACCTGCGCGACGTCCTGGGACAGGAGCAGGCGCGTCGTGCGCTCGAGGTGGCGGCCGCAGGCGGTCATCACCTGCTCCTCGTCGGGCCGCCCGGGGCGGGCAAGACAATGCTCGCGTCTCGGATCACCAGCATCCTGCCGGACCTCGACGAGTCCGAGGCGGTCGAGGTCACGGCCGTGCACTCGGTCGCGGGGGTCTTCGACCCGGGGCAGGGGCTGATCCGTCGCCCGCCCTACGAGGACCCGCACCACACCGCGACCCCGGCGTCGATCGTCGGCGGTGGCAGCGGACTGCCACGGCCCGGGGCAGCGTCACGAGCCCACCGGGGCGTGCTCTTCCTCGACGAGGCTCCCGAGTTCGGTTCGCGGGTCCTGCAGACCCTGCGCCAGCCGCTCGAGCACGGCGAGCTCGTCATCCACCGCGCCGCCGGGTCCGCGCGCTACCCGGCCCGCTTCCAGCTCGTGCTGGCCGCCAACCCCTGCCCGTGCGGCCTCGGGATCGGCAAGGGGCTCGAGTGCTCCTGCAGCCCGCTCGTCCGGCGACGGTACTTCGCCCGGTTGTCGGGACCGCTGCTCGACCGCGTCGACGTCCAGGTCGAGGTGCGCCCGGTGTCGCGCGTCGACCGGGCGGGAGGGGACGACGTGGAGTCGAGCGCGACCGTCGCGGCGCGTGTCGCGGCAGCTCGTGCGGCCGCCAGGACCCGGCTCGCGGGGACCCCGTGGGGCACCAACGCCGAGGTGCCCGGCACCTGGCTGCGCGAACGGCTCGGGCCGGACCCCGGGCTGCTCGCCGGGATCGACAAGGCCCTCGACCGCGGAACTCTCTCGTTGCGCGGTGCCGACCGGGTGCTCCGGCTCGCCTGGACCGTGGCCGACCTGGCCGGTCGTGCCGCGCCGAGCGCAGGCGACGTCGGGCAGGGGCTCGCCCTCCGGACGCGAGGGCACCATGGCTGACGCGGGGCCGACGTTCGACGTCGGCGACCCCGTGCTCGCACGCGCAGCGTGGAGCCGGATCGCCGAACCGGGGGACCAGGTCGCCGGCGCGCTCGTCACGCACCTCGGTGCCGGAGACGCCCTGGCCTGGCTCTACGACGCCGCGTCGAGCGTGAGCCCCGTGATGCCACGACTGCTCGAGCAGCACGCGGGACGGCCGTCGGTCGGCCGCGTGCAGCGGGCCGTGGAACGGTGGCGAGGTCGGCTCGCGACCCTCGACCCCGGTCGCGAGATCCGCGCCCTCGACCAGCTCGGCGGTGCGCTCCTGGTGCCCGGCGACCCGCGATGGCCGACCGCGGTCGACGACCTGGGCGATGCCGCGCCCCTCGCGCTGTGGGTCCGCGGCGAGAGCGACCTCGCGGGTCTCGCACGGCGGTCGACCGCGCTCGTGGGGGCTCGCGCCTGCACCGAGTACGGGCGGCACGTCGCGGCAGACCTCTCCTCGGGCCTGGTCGACCGTCGCTTCACGATCGTCTCGGGCGGCGCGTACGGGATCGACGCCGCCGCGCACCGGGGCGCGATCGCAGCGCGCGGACGCACCGTCGCGTTCCTCGCGGGAGGTGTGGACCGCCTCTACCCTGCCGGCAACACCGACCTCCTGCGCGCGGTCCTGGACGAGGGGAGCCTGGTCAGCGAGGTGCCGCCGGGCTCCGTCCCGAGCAGGGTCCGCTTCCTGCAGCGCAACCGACTCATCGCTGCCTTCTCCCGGGCGACCGTCGTCGTCGAGGCCGCCTGGCGCTCGGGAGCCCTGAGCACGGCGACGCACGCGAGCGCGCTGCTGCGTCCCGTGGGGGCGGTGCCCGGGCCAGTGACCTCGATGGCGTCCGGCGGGTGCCACCAGCTCCTGCGCGACGCGAAGGCCGTGTGCGTGACCGACGCCGACGAGGCCGCGGAGCTGGCCGGGCAGGTCGGGGCAGACACGCCGACCCCGCGGGTCGGGCGTGCCGCACCCCAGGACGACCTCGACGAGCTGGGCAAGCACCTGTGGGACGCCCTGCCGCTGCGTGCGTACGCAGCCGTGGACTCGGTGGCCCGCGCGGCCGGGCTCGGGCTCGACGAGACGCTCGGGGGGCTCGGGCACCTCGAGCTCGCGGGTCTCGCCGAGCAGTCCGGGGGCAGGTGGCGACGGGCTTCTCGGCCCTCGCGGGGCGTGGGTTCCACCGTACGGAGGGGGTGAGCGGCGACACTGGGACCATGAGCGACACCGAGCGGCACGGCACAGGTTCCGGCACCGGAGTCGGCAGCGGCAGCGGCAGCGCTGCCGGCAGCGGCAGCGCTGCCGGCAGCGGCAGCGGTGCCGGCGCCGGTACGAGCGCCGCCGGTGAGTCCGACCTGGCCGGCACCTCGCCCCGGAACGAGTCGAGCCTTCCCGTCGAGCTGGCCGTGGCCGTCGCGGAGTTCGAGCTGTACCTCGACGTCCAGCGAGGACTGTCGACCCACACGGTGCGTGCCTACACGGGCGACGTCCGGTCGCTCCTCGCGCGCGCCGTGGCGACGGGAGTGCGAGGCCTGGACGACGTCGACATCGCAGTCCTGCGCGACTGGCTCGCCGACCTCGGTGCTCGTGACCTCGCCCGCACCACGATGGCCCGGCGAGGAGCGGCCGCCCGCGCCTTCTTCGCCTGGACGACGAGCACCGGGCGCACGGCCCACAACCCGGCACTGCGCCTCGCGAGCCCCAAGGTCGCCCGTCACCTGCCGACCGTCCTCGCTGTCGACGCCGCCACCCACCTCATGGAGACCGCACGCGACGCGGCGGCGGACGGCGACCCGGCGCGACTGCGCGAGTGGGTCGCGGTCGAGGTGCTCTACGCCTCGGGCCTGCGCGTCGCCGAGCTCGTCGGCACCGACGTCGACGACGTGGACCTGGGCGAGCGGACGCTGCGCGTGGTCGGCAAGGGCGACAAGGAACGCGTCGTGCCGTTCGGTGTCCCCGCGGGGCGCGCGCTCCGACGCTGGCTCGACGTGGGGCGTCCCGCGCTCGTCGTCGCGGACTCCGGTCCCGCACTGCTCCTCGGGGACCGCGGCCACCGTTGGGGGCAGCGGCAGGCGCGCGAGACGGTGCACCGTCTTGCGGCCCTCGCCGGGGTCGACGACGTCGCGCCCCACGACCTGCGGCACAGCGCGGCGACCCACCTGCTCCAGGGTGGCTCCGACCTGCGCAGCGTCCAGGAGGTGCTCGGCCACGCCACGCTCTCCACGACCCAGCGGTACACGCACGTCAGCGCCGACCGTCTGAGAGCCTCGTTCGAGCAGGCCTTCCCGCGGGCGTGAGGCCTGGGTGCGGGAGCCCCGGGTCGCCGAGATGCGGCCAACGGGGGTCGTCACGGCCGGAGTGCCCCCGTTGGCCGTATCTCGCGGCGACCGGGCTCTGCGCGACGGGCACCGACCGGCCTTCGGGACGACGCGCCCCGCGGCGTGGGGCGCAGGGCGCTAGGTGTAGGAGGGAGATGCGGTCTGCGGGTGCGAGGCGCAGGTGGGAGATGCATGGTGCGGCCTGCGGGCGCGAGGCGCGGGTGGGAGGTGCGGCCTGCGGGCGCGAGGCGCGGGCGCGAGGCGCGGATGCGCGGCGGCCGCAGCCGCCCGGAGCGTGTCGCACCACCGGGCACGGCCCCTCGTCGGCGACCGGCACCGCGACGGGGACGCTGCTCAGCGCAGCGGCAGCAGCACGATCGGTTCGCGTGGCCCGAGCAGGGCGAGGGGGTCGACGTACGTGTCGCCACGGCGCACGCCCCAGTGCAGGCACGAGGCGGGCAGGCAGTGCCCGGCACCCGCAGGACCGGTACCCGCGGATCCGCCGACCTCACCGACCTCGACCGTCCCCACGACCTGCCCGCGGCCGACCCGCGTCCCCACGGCGACCGAGCCGTCGACCGGTTCCAGCGAGCTGCGCAGCCCGCCGTCGTGCAGGACGACCAGGACCCCACGGTCGACGACGGTCCCGGCGAACGTCACCATTCCGTCCTCGGGTGCCACGACGGCGCTCCCGGGCTGCGCCTCGAGGTCGACCCCACGGTGCCCGGCCAGCCAGTCCCGGTCGGGGGGAAGGAACCCGCGGACCACCACGAGATCGCCGGGGACGGGGGACGTCCAGCCCGCATCGTCCGGCGCCCCGTCCTCGGCGCCTCGGGCAGGGGGTCCGGCGAGCAGGGTGACCACCAGGACGGCGAGCACGAGCGCCGCGCCCGGCACCCGGAGCCGCACGCCTGCCTCGGCGTGCCCGGTCGCACGCGCACGGTGGAGCCGCACACCTGCCTCGGCGTGCCCGGTCGCACGCGCACGGTGGAGCCGCACGCCTGCCTCGGCGTGCCCGGTCGCACGCGCGCCTGCCCCCACGGCGTCCCCCACGCCGTCCCCCGCACGTGCCCCCGCACTGTCGCCCCCACCTGCCCCCGCGTCGGTGCGCGCTCCTGCCCGTCCGGGCGCCGCGCGCGGTGAGCCGGGGAGCGGGCCTGCGCGACGGCGTCGGGCAGGGGGAGGGGACGGGCGGGAGGACCGGCGGGACGTGAGCACAGACCGAGCCTCGCGCAGACCGGGTGCAGCCCGAGCAGCCGCCTCCCGGGCCTGTGGAGGAGACCTCGTCCGCCCGGCCTGTGCACGGGTCCGGCCGCGGCCTGCGATCAGGTAGACTTAACGCCGCGATCGGCACGTTCACTCGGACGGGCTCACGGCACTCCCGACGGTCACCCCAGAGGTCACCGGCGGGACACCACGAACCCCCCGCTGCGCGCCGTCGACTTCGCGCGTCACGTCCCCGACTCCCGACCTCTCCAGGTCGCCGTCAGGGGCCATCCCGACAACGGTCCGGACCCTCGTTCGCCAGGGCCCGGCGTCGGACCGTGGTGTGGCGCCAGGGGTGCAGGGCCAATCCCGGCCGGCACCGACAACCGGAATGCACCGACCGGACGCACTGCGACCGGTCGGACGAATGAGCGTGAGCAGCGGGAGGATCCCGCGTCACGCCTGAAAGGAAGTGCCATGGCCGTCGTGACCATGCGCCAGCTCCTCGACAGCGGAGTCCACTTCGGGCACCAGACCCGCCGCTGGAACCCGAAGATGAAGCGCTTCATCTTCACGGAGCGCAACGGCATCTACATCGTCGACCTGCAGCAGTCGCTGTCCTACATCGACCGCGCGTACGAGTTCGTCAAGGAGACCGTCGCCCACGGTGGCACGATCCTCTTCGTCGGCACGAAGAAGCAGGCGCAGGAGCCCGTCGCCGAGCAGGCCGCTCGTGTCGGCATGCCCTACGTGAACCACCGCTGGCTCGGTGGCATGCTCACCAACTTCACCACGGTGCACAAGCGTCTGCAGCGCATGAAGGAGCTCGAGGAGATCGACTTCGACGACGTCGCAGGCTCCGGGCTCACCAAGAAGGAGCTGCTCGTCCTCCGTCGCGAGAAGGACAAGCTGACCCGCACCCTGGGCGGCATCCGCGACATGGCGAAGGTCCCCTCCGCCGTGTGGATCGTGGACACCAACAAGGAGCACCTGGCCGTCGACGAGGCGCGCAAGCTGCACATCCCGATCGTCGCGATCCTCGACACCAACTGCGACCCCGACGTCGTCGACTACAAGATCCCGGGCAACGACGACGCGATCCGCGCCGTCACGCTGCTGACCCGCGTGATCGCCGACGCCGCCGCCGAGGGCCTGCTCCAGCGCCACTCGGGCCGCACGGGCGCCGAGGCCGGCTCCGCCACCGAGGCAGAGCCCCTCGCCGAGTGGGAGCGCGAGCTCCTCGCCGGTGCCGAGGCCGAGGCCGCCGTGGAGACCGCGGCCGCCGCCGAGGTCGTCGCCGAGGCTGCTGCCGAGGTCGCCGTCGAGGCCGAGGTCGTGGCCGAGGCTGCTGCCGAGGTCGCCGTCGAGGCCGAGGTCGAGGCTGAGGTTGCCGTCGAGGCCGCCGCCGAAGAGGCTGACGAGTCCAAGTGACGCCGTGGTGCGCGCCCCTCTCCGGAGGGGCGCGCCCCCCCCCCCCCCCCCCCGCCACCGGCACACCCGCGCGCCCCCCGACCCCCCGCACCTAATGACACCA